>NZ_JAEFCH010000005.1:0-173508 GCF_016406015.1 Acidovorax sp. IB03
CAGACACACCCGCATCTGTTTCACAAGCGACCATATGATCGTCCGGGATGCGACACCTATGCGCTGATTTTAATAAATATATTACCGAACTTACCTACCCCCTCCGCCAAGGCCAAATGCCCGCGGTAAAAGCGCTGGGCCTTGTCACCCATGGCCGCCAAGGCATCTGCGGGCATGGCGGCCAGTTGCTCGGCGGCGCGGGCCAGGCCTTCGGCGTGTTCGGACTCGGCTACCACGCCCCCGCCCGACTGGCGCACCAGGTCTGCGGCATCACCATCGACCGCCATCAACAGCGGCCGGCCCACCGTCATGTAGGCCTGGGTTTTGGAAGGGATGGTGATTTCAAACAGCGGGTCTTTGCGCAGGTGCACAAGCAAGGCATCGGCGGCATTCAGGTAGGCGCCCACCTCGGCCATGGGCACGGCGGGCAAAAACACCACATTGGCCAGCTGACGTTTAGCCGCTTCAGCCTTGAGCCGCTCCACCTCCACGCCGCCGCCCAACATCACCCAGCACACGCGGCGGCCGCGGGTTTGCAGCAAGCTGGCGGCATTCAGCACCGTATCCAAGGCCTGGGCCTTGCCCATGTTGCCGGCAAACAAAATGCGGAACTGTGCGGCCCCCGGGAAGGCGGCAGGCACCTGGCCCACGGGCGCGCCTAACGCAGCCTCGTCCGCCCAGTTGTAGATCACGCTGAGTTTGGAATCGGGCACGCCCCTTTGCTGCAACAAGCGTTTGAAACCCGGCGACAACACCACGATGTGGTCCATGCGGCGGTACACCCAGCGGCACACGCGCGCCACCATGTCCAGCGCCTTGGGGTTGTTCAGCATGCCCGTGGCCCGCAGGGTGTCGGGCCACATGTCCTGAATGTCGTAAACGACCGGAATGCGCCGAAACAGCTTGATCAGCGCCGCCGCCATCCCCACCGTCAATGGCGGGTGGTAGGCATACATGACATCAGCCCGCTTGGCCATGAGCACGCCATAGATCGTGGCAGAGGCCGCAAAGCTCGCGTAGTTGAGCACCCGCTTGATGGCCGACTGGTCGTGGTTGGGGTACAGCGGCACCCGGGTGATCTGCACGCCATCGATCACCTCGCGCTGCAGCCACTGGATGCGGTAGCCCGGATACACCTTGCCGCCGGGGTAGTTGGGGAAGCCAGTGAGCACCCCCACCTCAAACCCCTGGCGCACCAGCTCGCGTGCAAACACCAGGCCTTTGAAGGTGGGCTCGGGGTCAAACCACTGCGTGAGCAGCAACACGCGGGTGCGACGCGGGGCAGACATGGCGGCGCTCAATACTTCTTCCACACCACGCGGTTCACGTAGTCGGTGTAGCTGTGGACGATGCGCAGCACCTTGTCAGACACATTGGGCATGCTGTAGTCAGCCACCGGGCGAATGCCGTGCGGGTTGCTGCGGTCATTGCCGCGTGGCTGGGTGGCCAAAATGGCCAGGCCCTGGCGCACGCGGTCCACCTCCAGGCCCACCATCATGGCGGCGGCTTCTTCCATGCCTTCGGGGCGCTCGTGCGCCTCGCGCAGGTTCAGCGCCGGAAAGTTGAGGATGCTGGCCTCTTCATTGATGGTGCCGCTGTCTGACAGCACCGCCCGCGCGTGCAGCTGCAGATGGTTGTAGTCATGAAAGCCCAGCGGCTTCATCAGCCGCACTAGCGGATGGAACTGCGCCCCGGTCGCATCAATGCGTTTTTGCGTGCGCGGGTGGGTGCTGACCACCACGGGCAGGCCGTGGTCTTCGGCCACCGCGTTCAGCACGGCCACCAGCTTGGCAAAGCTGCGCTCGCTCTCGATGTTTTCTTCGCGGTGGGCGCTGACCACAAAGTAGCCTTCCTTGGTCAGTCCCAAACGCTGCAGCACATCCGAGGCATCAATCTGCGGGCGATAGTGGCCCAGCACCTCGCACATGGGGCTGCCGGTCTTGATGACCTGGTCGGGCGGCAGGCCCTCGCGCAGCAGGTAGTCGCGGGCAATGGTGCTGTAGGTGAGGTTGATGTCGGCCGTGTGGTCCACGATGCGGCGGTTGATCTCTTCGGGCACCCGCATGTCAAAGCAACGGTTGCCGGCCTCCATGTGAAAGATCGGCACCTTGCGCCGCTTGGCCGGAATCACGCTCAGGCAGCTGTTGGTGTCGCCCAGCACCAGCATGGCCTCGGGCTGCTCGGCCAGCAGCAGGGCGTCCATCTTGGCAATGATGGCGCCAATGGTTTCGGCTGCGCTGCCCACGGCGGAATTCAAAAAATGGTCTGGCTTGCGCAGGCCCAGGTCGTCAAAAAACACCTGGTTCAGTTCGTAGTCGTAGTTCTGGCCGGTGTGCACCAGCACATGCTCGCAATGCGCGTCCAGCAAAGGCAGCACGCGCGACAGGCGAATGATTTCGGGCCGGGTGCCGACCACGGTCATGACTTTGAGTTTTTTCATGGCATCAGAGACGAAAAAAAACCGCACGACATCATGCGCCGTGCGGATGTGGTTTGTTTAGGGAAACCGGCACCGGCGTGCCAGCCCCGCTCAAGCCTTGTACAACATGTAATCCTGCTGGCGTGCCTTTAAGCGTACGGGCAATTCCTTTTGAACGAAGTCGGCGATCGATTTCTTGCCTTGCTGCAGCAAGGCGATTTCTGATTTCGTCAACGGATCGGAAACCAACAAGGTATTGGGCTTCGTTGGCGGTGAGTGCTTCGGGCTTGATGCCGAAGATGTTGAAGATTTCATCACCAAACCTCCTTTTCAGTAGTTGCACATTTTTGGGCTGTGGCACCAGTGCAGGGTTACGCCCCGCATTCACCAACACCACGACGTCTTTGATTTTGCCACCGCCGTGTTGAATGTAGTTGGCCAACTCTGCGAGGGTGCCACCCAAGCTGGTGACATCATCCACCAACACGTAGCGTTCGCCTGGCTGTAGCTTCACACCGCGCACGCAAACGTATCCGGCCTTTGCCGGTCAAACACCTCGTTGGCCCACAGCATCACCACCATTTCGTCCTGGCCGATGTTGGTGATGTCGTGCGTCCAGCCTGGCACGGTTTCGACGATTTCGGCCTTGTCGCCACGGGTCACCAGCTCATGGGTTTCGCCGGTTTGCATGTGGCGGAACTTGAAGCGGGCCTGGCCCTTGATGACCAAGAACTTCTCGGTCTTGGTGTGGTGGTAATGCCCGCCGCGCGTGATGCCCGGGTGCGCCGTGAAATAGCTGAACTGCCCGCAGTCGGGCGTCTTGAGCATTTCGGCAAACACCCCGCGCGGGTCGCCGTACATGGGCACGGTGTAGGCAAAGGCCTCTACCGGCAAATAGCTCACATAGGTCGCGTACAGCGCCCGCATGAAGCCAGTGCCCACCCGCTCGGTCATCAGGGTTTGGCGGCTGTCTTTGAACGACTGGATGGTGTGGGCCAGCTCGCCCACGGTGGTGGTGTATTGAGGCGCCACAGCGGCAAAACCCTGGGCATCCAGTGCGGGATCGGCGCCGTCCATGATGTGCACGAAGCGCGCAATCACGTCATCCACATACACCAGCGTGACCGGCGCTGCCGGGTCGTTGACGGTAATGGGCAAGTCGCGCGCGATGTGGTGGCAAAACGTGGCTACCGCCGAGTTGTAGTTGGGCCTGCACCACTTTCCAAACACATTGGGCAGGCGAAACACATGCACAGGCACCCCATGCGTGCGCTGCAGCGCAAACAACGCATCTTCTGCCGCGCGCTTGGTTTGGCCGTAAGGGTTGTCGCGCGCGGCCTGCGTGGACGAGGTATAGAGCACCGGCACCTTCTTACCCGTGCGCAATGCCACATCGGCAACCGCAGTGGCCAGCGCCTGTGTCAAGTCGGTATTGCCGGTTGCAAACTCTGCCGGGTCTTGCGGGCGGTTCACCCCGGCGAGGTGAATGACAAAGTCCACCCCATCAAGCAACGCTGGCAATTCGGCCACGGTGTTGGCGCGGGTAAAGCAACGCACATGTAGGCCTTTGCGCTCCGACAGGTGCAGTTGCAGGTTTTGGCCCACAAAGCCGTTGGCGCCGGTGATCAGGATGGTTTGCATGTTGATCTGTTTGTCATTCATCAAAAATTAATAGCAATATTTTTGTAGGAGCGGCGCCCCTCTGGGAGCGGCGCCCTCGCCGCGAAGGCACCCGCACCCCAACATCCATCGGCCAGAGGACTGGCCTCCTACAAAAACACCCATATCCCTCGCCGCGATGGTGGTCCACACCGCCAACCATTACAACACCCACAAATGCTCTGCCTTGGCGCCTGGAGCAGCTGCCAAATTGACCCGCGCATCAAAACTGACAAAACGGCAGCCATGGCGCACCGCCAGCCCCAACAAATACGCATCAGTAACCTGCCTGTGGCCGAGCAATTGCGGCCAATGCACGCTGCCGGCATCCAGCAGGCTGTAGTCATCGGCAATGAACAGATGTGCCGGTGTGGCCGCCGCCTGCCCCAAGCGCTGTGCTACCGCTGCCAGCGGCAACGCCTGCGGATAAGCGGGCTGCGCCATGATGCGCAGGCAGCCGTTTTGCGTGAGCGGGCACGACGCCCAGCCATGGTGCAGCGACTGCTCCAGCCATTGACTGGCGCGCTGGTGGTGTATGTGCGCAGCATCCAGCAATGCAATGAGCACGTTGACATCGAGCAAGGCACGCACGGCTTACAGGCCCTCGCTGTCGCGCAGCTTGTCGATCAGCTCGTTGCTTACCACCACCCCACGCGGGGCAAACGGCACAAAACCAGTAGCGCTGGCCGCGCCCACCGGTGCAGCAGCGGCTATTTGCCCCACCTGCCCTGTCAGCGCCATGCGCAGCAAGCGCGAAACCACTTTGCCCAAACTCACGTTCTCCTGTCTTGCTAGTTCTTTTGCGGCCATCAAGGTGTCTGGTTCCAGATCAATCGTGGTTCTCACAATAGGCTCCTTGGTTCAGTGACTGAGGAAGTTGATTGTATTGCATCATGATGCAATCGCATCATTGCACCTTGAAGCAGCACCCTTGTGGGAGCGGCGCCCTCTCCGCGATGGCACCGTCTGCCCTGTCAGCGCCATATGCAAAAAGCGCGAAACTGCCTTGCCCAGACTCACGTTTATCAGGGCAAAAGTGGCAGCAGCGCAGTAAAAAAGTGCTTCATATCATTTCAAAATTGATAGCTGCTTGCGCTTTCTGGATAAGCGCTACCGCCCCAAAACATCAAAAAAATCTGCCACGCGAGTCGCCAACGGCTTATCTCGCTGCCACCGCGGCATACCGTCCTCCCCGACGGGGTTTCCGACGATGTTGGCCTTGTCGCCACGGGTCACCAGCTCATCGGTTTGGCTGGTTTGGCGCAACTGGGCGCATGCTTTTTCAGCAAGGGTCCGATATTTTCATCAGCGCCGAGTACACACGTCGTCCAAGACCGCTGCCAGGCGACCTGCCAACTGTTCAAAACCGTGGTTCTGCTCTACATACTCCCGCCCAGCACAGCCCATGCGTTGGCGCTCGGCCAACGGGGTGTTGGCAATTTTGACGATGGCTTCAGACAAGGCCTGTGGCTCCCCGGGCGGTACTGTTAGACCGGCTTGCGCGTCCTCGACAGGATTGTTGGCTGCATCAGACGCAATAAGAATGGGCCGTTCAGCAGCGAGGTAATCAAACAGCTTGTTCATGCTGATGCCATACCGATACAGCCCAGGCAAGTCCAGTACAGCGATCACAAAAGCATCCGCCTGAGAAGCCAAGTTAGGTATATGGCTTTTCGCTACAGGGGGCTCAAACCTTACGTTGGTCAACCCCATTTCCGAGGCTTGCGCCATTAACGATGGTTTCAGGGGGCCATCGCCAATCATGCGTAGGCGAATGTGCCTCCCATCAGGCTGTTCCTGCAAATGCTTCATGGCGCGCAGTACGTTATCCAGACCGTTGGCCTGACCATGTGCGCCAAAATACATCAAGGTGAATTGATCTTTGGCTGTATCTGCAACTGTGCTGCGCGGAAACAGTGACAAATCCACGCCATTTGGAATCCAGACCACACGCTCTTTCGGAATGCCTAACGGGGTGATGTATTCCCACGCCCGTGGCAGCAGCACCACGGTACGCGCTGCTCGCCGATACAGCCAAAGCTCCAGTTTGCGCAAGGCCCATGTCATAAAAGAGCCCTCTTGCAAGCGCCCCATATCGACCAGCGTTTGCGGCCACAAGTCGCGCACTTCAAAAATGAACGGCACTTTAAAACGACGGGCCAGCAGCGCCCCCGCTACTGCAGCAAAAGGGTGCACACTGGAACCAATCACCACATCCGGGCGGGGCAGCTTGGCCGTAGTCCCCCGCTGCAAAACTGCCCACGTATAGGCAAGCATATTGCGCATGCGCCCACCGCCATTGCCTTGGTATTCAGGCGTGCGCACCCACAAGAAAGGCACGCCTTTGAAATGGTCACAGCGCTGCTTTTCGTCAGGCGCCAAACGCTGGTGCCCGCTTTGGTGCTCCACGCTGGCCGCAATCACCGTGGCGTGCCAGCCATAAGCCTGTAGATGTTCTGCCAAATGAAAGTGTCGCGTACCACCAGCCCCACCAGGTTCTTGGGCGTAGTGGTTGAGAATCCAGACGTTTTTCATGCCGCCAAAAACTCCTTCAAGCCCGCAACCACCCGGCCCGCCGCCTGCCCACCGCCATACAAGGCCCCTTCGTCGCGCACCAAGCGGCCTAAATTGCGTTGAATGGCATCAAGAATTTTTGCTTGATCGGCACCCACCAGCTCGTTGGCACCCACCTGCAGCAATTCCACCCATTCCGTCTGGTCACGCAGGGTGACGCAGGCTTTGCCCATAAAAAAAGCCTCTTTTTGCACGCCGCCACTGTCGGTAACCACCAAACCGCAGTGCTGCAACAGCCACAGCATTTGCAGATAACCCACGGGTTCAATCAGCGTGATGTGGCGCGGGGTGATGTGCTGCTGGGCCAGGATGTTGCGGGTGCGCGGGTGCACGGGCAGAACGACAGGGGTGCTTTGGGCAGCTGCATCCAATGCCGCGACAATCGCGCCTAAGCGCTGGGGGTGGTCGGTGTTTTCTGCCCGGTGAATGGTGGCCAGCACAAAGCCATCGCGCAGCGCCAAGCCGTCAGGCGCGCTGGCACGGGTGGCAAACAGTTGGGCGCTGTCTTGCATTACATCGCCCACCTGGGCAATGCGCTGTGGCTGGCCGTTGGCCATGGCGTAAGGAAAGCCTTCTTTGCCCAGGTTGGCCACGGCGGCATCGGTGGGGCAAAACAGGATATTGCTGACCCGATCCGTCAGGATGCGGTTGACCTCTTCGGGCATTTGCATGTTGAAGCTGCGCAACCCCGCCTCGACATGCGCGACCGGAATGTGCAGTTTGGTTGCGGCCAAGGCCCCAGCCAGGGTGGAATTGGTATCGCCGTACACCAGTACGCAATCGGGCCGCTCTTGCAACAGTACCTTTTCAATCTCGATCAGCATGCGCCCAGTCATGTCGCCATGACTGCCACCGTGAATATCAAGCTGGTCGTTCGGACGCGGAATGGCCAGCTGGTCAAAAAAGATATCGCTCATATTGGCGTCAAAGTGCTGGCCGGTGTGCACGATGACTTCTTGCAAGCCGTCGGTCTCTGCAACCGCTTTGGAGACAACGCTGGCCTTGATGAACTGTGGGCGTGCGCCGATGATGGTGAGGAGTTTTTTCATCTTTTTTTATAGCTGGTTGCGCTTGCTGGATAAGGGCTTGAGCCCATTTTGAGCTGAAATTTTCACGAAGGGCTGCCACTACCGCACCAGCGTTGGCCAAAACATCAACTGCTCCACCATGCGGCTGCTGGCGGAAGCCGCGGGTGACAGCCCGCCGTAATGCTTGCGGATAAAAGCCACCGCCGCAGGATCAGCGGAGTCTGCCAATGCGTAAATGGACCGGGCCAAATCATCGATCACCGGGTAATACGCCCCCCAGATGGCGTAACCACCCGTAGGGAAGGAGTTAGACAAGCCAAACGGTGGATAACCTGCATAACACGCGCCCGTGCCGTTGTCGTAGGCCACGCGGTACCAGCCATTGGCACCGCCCCAGTAGTTGGCAAACAGTGGCCGCTGCGCATCGCCATTCCAGACACCTGCCACCAGTTGCGCCGCAAAAGCCTGCGCAAGGTCGGGCGCTGGCAAACGCTCTGGAGCCAACCCATACCAAGCCTGCAGCGCGTGGCGATTGCGCTGCAGCGCATCAAGCACCTGTACCAGGCGACGCGCATGGCTAAAGTCCCACCCCAGGTTTTTGACCGGCGGCACCTTGGCGGCATCGACCAGCACGCGCGCCCGCATGCCGCCGCCCTCCACGGATTCACACACCGCGGGCACCTGGCTACCGGTGTACCCCGCAAAGCGGTTGGTAGCAAACAGCCGCCAGTAGCCGGCATCCACGTCAGCCACTTGCACGCTACCTGCAAGTCGGTCGGACTGTACGGTTTGCAGGCTCAGGCGCCGCTCAAAAAAACGCAAGAGCGCGGCCACGCCCTCAACCAACTCGGTATGCGCCGCGCTGCCCGGCACGGCCACAGCGCGCAGCACCTCAGGCTGCACTGCGGCAATGCCCGCCAGGTGCGCATGCACACCCAGCATCCACAAGGGCTTGTCGGTATAAAACAAGGCCGAGTTGCCGTCCTTCACATCCTGCGGGTTGGCACCTGCCATGCGCATCCACTGTGCGCGCGCGCTGGCATTGCCCCAGCGCAGCAAATGCGCCGCCGCCATCTGCGCCGTGCGCGCCACAAAGGGGTGGCTGCGTGCTGCTGCATCGGGCGCATGGGCCAGCGCATCGGCCAGCGCCGTGAACAAGCCCAGGCCTTGCAGACTGACCAGCATCACCTCGGTATTGACCAGCCGGTTGCGCGCATTGCATACCGCGCCACCACGGCAAATCCAGGCAAGCTTGGTGGCGTCGCCATCCAGCGGCTCTAACGTGTCGAACACGGGCAACAAGTCGTCCGCCAGTTGCGCCAGCCTGTCCAGGCGGCCACAGCGCTGGGCCATCATCATCAAGTTGTGGAACTCGATTTGAATGTCATACAAGGCGTAGGTATCGCCTTGGTCTTGAAGCCGCGCGCCAATAAGCTGCCCACGCATAAAAGCGCGCCCCTGCGCATCCCAAAGCTGCCATGTGCGCGCCTCTACGGTGCCCCCGCAGGCAAACGGCGTAGGGGCCGCACCCACCGCGCGCGCGGGGGTCACCACGGCACTCTGCGCAGCATCTTCAGGTGGTTGCGGCAATGCGCAAGCAGTCAAGCCCAGCATGGCAACCAGCAAAGGGAGCGCCTTCGCTACGGACAAGAATTTCATCTTTTTATTTCAAAATTGATAGCTGTTAGCGCTTGCTGGATAAGCGCTAAAGGCTTTTTTTACCAATCAACCGTTACCTCAAATTTTCATAAAGCTGGAGCAACTTGGCCTCCTCCATGCCCCAGTTGTACTTTTCCTGCACCGCACGCTGGCCGTTGCGCCCCATGCGCTCGGCCTCCTTGGGGTGGGTCACCAAGTAATCGATAGCGCGTGCAATTGCTGCCGGATCGAGGGGATCGACACACAGGCCGCAGTCATTGCCCTCCACGATTTCGCGCCACAGGGGAAAGTGCGACGCGATGACAGGCACGCCTGCCGCCATGTACTCAAACATTTTGACAGGCAGCGAGTCGATGTAAGTAATCGTTGGATGCAAGGTCACCAGACCAGCCACCGAACGACCCAGCACCTCCTTCACACCGGTTCTGTCCAGCCAACCCAACTCATCGACCCGCTGCCATCCCGCCTGGCTGCGCACCTGCGCTTCAACATCAGGTTCAGAGAATGTGCCGCCCAACTGCAACCTGGCCCCGCTGCTCGCCAGCCCCATGGCCTGCACCACCTCCAGAATGCCGCGCATGCGGCCAATACCGCCCACGTAGCACACCTGGTTCTGCTTCACCGACCAATCAACGGCTCCCGTCGAAAGCTCACCAAGCATGGGATAGTTATTAATATCTACAGTGCGAGGAGTTATTTTCTTGAATCTCTGGGCAATAAATGGGGTTGCTGCAGCAACAGAAAAAAAGAAACGTGCACCAAAATACTCCAGTGCACTCATCGTGCCGCTCACCGCTTTGCGAATCCATGGTGCGATCCACTCTTTGGTCAGAATATCCTGTGGCACATCCTCATGCACGTCATAAATTACCTTCTTACCGCTCAATGCAAGGAGAATACCGTAAGGAATTAATTCTGCATCATGAAAGTGATAAACATCTGCACCAAGACTCCGACCGATCGAGTAACAGCGCCAAGCCTGCCGCACCATACGAGAAAAACGACCGACTGGCGCTTGTAACGCATGTAACGTGACACCCAGGGCTTGGGCTTTTGCTAGCTCTTGATCGCTAGCCACAATCACCAAGTGCGTTTCATACCCCGCGGCGGCTAACGAGGCGCATTCCTTATGAAAAACTCTCACATCCAGCCCGCGATGGGCAGAAGAAAGATGGCAAACGCGTGTCATGCCGCCGCCCCCTCTGCTTTAGCTGGTGGTCGAATGGGCTCGGCCAACCAAGCCAGCATAAGCGCCTCGTCCAACAGGTTGCTATTGGCCTGCAATGCTTCATTCGACAAAACGTGATTAATATTCACATTTTTTTTCATATATGGCGCCAAAGCACTCTTTTGATCATGCAGACGCGCACGCAGAGCATCTCCCAATCCGTCAGCAATCCAAGTTTGCGTGACGTCAAATCCGCGCTTTTTTCGATTCAGGCGAATGAAGTCAGGCACCACCCCCTGGCTGACATGGCGAACGGCCCATTTGCCAAAGCCATTGGCAATTTTTAGACGCGCTGGCAAGGCCAGCGCCAATTCCACCAAGCGGTAATCCATAAAAGGCAGCCGTGTTTCCACCCCATGACCCATGGAATTTCGATCTTCGTACCGCAATAACGTGGGAATGCTCCAATGCTGCACATCCTCGATTTGCCGGTCAGCCAGGCCGCCCGCTGCCGCGCCCCATAAATTGGCCGTGGGCGCAGTCCAATCCAGCAGGTCAAAAGCGAAGTCTGTTTTGGGCTGGTATCGCCCCAGCGCTCGCCAAAACAAACGCGCCTGCCCTGCCTCATGCAGCAGCATCAGACCCAGGGAATACAGCAACCGCACCGTGTTGCCTGCGTCGCGCGTGCGCATGGCGTGGCGCGCTGCCACCACAAAAAACTTGCGATACCCAGCAAAAGCCTCGTCGCCCCCCTGCCCCCCCAGAAGCACTTTGAAGCCCGCCTGCCGGACGTGGCGGAAGACCTCGTTTTGCGCCATCACACTCAGCCCCGGAAAAGGCGCCTCTTGATAAGACAGGGTGCGCTCCAACAATGCGTCCAAGCCTGCGGCGTCTAGGGCTGGCCAGATGTAATGCGGCGTAATGCCCACTTTTCGGGTAAGCCGATCAACGACCGGCCCTTCCGACTGCAAAGCATTGGGTGAACCATAGGTAAAGCCATGCAAATCCGTCACTTGCCGCGCAGCCAAAGCCGCTACGGTGGAAGAGTCGAGACCGCCACTGAGCGAAACGGCCAGCGGCACATCACTGCGCAAGCGCAGCTTGACGGCGTCTTGCAGCAAATGCTGGCACTGCTCCAGCAAATCATTGTCAGAGCAGACCGCAATGCTGGCCTGCTTGGCCGCCACTGCCTGCGCCAGGTCGTACCAGCGGCCCTCCGTGATCTCTAGCCCCACGTTAGCCCCAGAGGCAGTTGGCGTGATAGTCAGCTTGAGCCAGCCGCCAGGCGCCACACTGTGCACGCCCTCAAAAGGAGCCCCGCCATCAGGCCCTTCAAACGCCTTGTAGCGCAGCCCGAAGGAACAGTAGGCGGTGTCCACTTGCGCATCGATAGCCTGCGCCACTGCCGCTACAGAAGACGAAAAAACAAGTCCATCGCCAGGTAACCGCGCCCACAACAAAGGCTTAACGCCAAAGCGATCACGCACCAGCCACGTTTCGCCCGTTTTCTGGTTGTGAACCGCGAAAGCAAACATGCCATTCAAACGCGGCAAAGCATCAATACCCCACTGGGCCCAAGCCTTCAGTAAAACTTCGGTATCACTCGCACTGTGAAAAGACCAACCCAAAGCACGCAACTCTTCGCGGATTTCTATGTAATTGAATATTTCACCGTTATAGGTAATTATCCAGTCGCACGCCTCATCCAGCATAGGTTGCCGCGCATGGTCTGAAACATCAATGATGGATAAGCGCGCATGAGACAGGTTAATAAAAATGTTTTGGGCCTGGCCGTCCCAGGTGCCACTACCGTCCGGGCCTCTTGGGGCGATGAAATGCCGCACCGTGTCCGTCACAGGACTCATTGATGAATGCGCAATCGCGCCAAGAATTCCGCACATAAATTAATTTATACTAAAAATTCTCTTGACCATACATCTAGATAGGCATCACATCACAAGTAAAAAGATAGATGCCGATGTACTCTTGTCAATTGAAGGATCCGAGGCCAGTCATTTGGCTGAAAATTTCGAACAACCTTGAGGCCGAAGTTGCACGCTATATTTTCGCCGCGATACATCAATCATTCTCGCAACAAAGCCAATTGTCAAGCCAAAAAGAAGATACCCATAATCTTTTGAGAGAAGCATTAGCGGTATCGTAAAGAAAAAAAGGCCAACCACAATATTTAACAAGACATCTTCATCTTTTTCTTTGGTTTGCGCATTAAAAATGGCAAGACCCATAAAAAGAAAAGATGCCACGTAAAGAATGAATCCAAAAACGCCAAGATCAACCCACGCAGACAAAAGGTTATGAGCATAACTACCCACACCACCACCAGTGGCAAGCGCATAACTCCCATAATCCCCAAGCAAAGGATTTTCAACTATTGTGACAATTGCTGCATCACTTAGCTCACTTCTTGCCATAACGCTTGAAGATTTACCTTCATATAGCAGCTCCATAAATCTATTTCCCTCTATGATTTCACTGGGAACGATGTTTATTAAAACAAGCAAAGAGGATATTAATAAAATTAATCCAAACAATGATTTTTTTATATTAAATTTATAGAAAACAACAAAAAACAGAGAGACAACAAAACCAATTAATTCCGATCGCGCCCCATTAACAAAAAGACCTGCAAGCGATATTATTGACAACACCAAGAAGAAAGGAATACTCTTTGTGACAGCCAATGCAAAGATTGCCACAACAACAATCGATCTTGCAAAACTCTGATAGCCTGCTACTGAATCTTGATCAGCGACATCCACAGCCAGATAAAAAATGCCACTTTGCCCAATGTTGAAAAATGCCACCCCACACATGATTAATAAACTAAAGATTATTATTTTTTTGAGGGTATGGCTTTCGTAGTCTACTGTTCTAGCAAGCAAATACATTGCCAAATTAAGAGTCAATCGACTAATTGTAGATTCCAATAACTCCGCCTCAATTTCTAGCCCAGAGCCGAGAGCATAATTAATCAATCCGACAAATCCAGAGTAAATAAATATTACAACAAAAAAACAATCAAGACGATTCAACACAATCGATCCATCATTTAACCTTCGGAAAAATAATAATACAAATATCGGCAAAAAAATTATTGCAATCGGCCTAAAAAAACCACCAAGAAATGGGGTTAAATAGCCTAATCCAACCAAGCTGTGGTAGGCAAAGAAACCCGGGAAAAAAAGCAAGAAAGCAAAACCTGGGATTTTTAAATTTTTCACAATTCTCATTAATATAATTAACTTTTATTTAATAAAATTAATGATAAATTAATTTGACAACTAATTTTCGCTTCAATAATATTGTAGAATTTATTTTCATTGCAATACTGCCTCATACAAACCACGCTCGGCCTCTGTCTCAAACTGAGAGTTATGCCAAAGCAGCGTAAAGCACCCATCCACTGCACAGCACGCGTCTTTGAGTTGTGAAAACTTGGCATGCGCAGCGTCACCCGTGCCCAAGCCCATGTAGCGCGGTGCCATGACGGTGCATTCCATCGCAATCAAGGGGCGCACGCGCACATTGAGAATTTCACCTTGCACAGGATCAAACGCTGGGTATTCAAAACAGGTACCGCAGCGAAACCCTGGCAGGTCGGCGTAGCTCAGCGTGCTGTCGTAATCCATGCCCGCGTCTGCCCAGGCGCGCAGGGTGATGGGTTGTTCCCAGCGCAGGTAGTGCATGCGCCCGCCCCATTCAGGCTGGGTAATCCCATCTTCTGCAGCTACGCGGCGCAGGCGCTGTGCCTCAGCGGCAATGATTTCGGGTTTTTGGTAGCTGCCATAGCTGGGGTGCAAGCCAACTTCGTGGCCGCGTTGGTGAATGCGGCGCATCAAGGCTCGAATGGCGGGGTGTTCTGGTTCGTAGGCAGCATCCATATTCGAGGTGCGGCCACATATGAAATAAAAGGCGCTGGTCAGGCCATGGCGGTCTGACATGTCCATAATCCATTCAAACGTGTTGAAAGAATCACTCGGGTGGAGCGCATCGCGCGTGTTCAGGCGAATCCACGGTGCGCGCAGGGCACTTTGGATATCCCTGCGCTTGAGCACATCGCCCGCCATGGAGCGCAGCAGCCCTTTGGCACTGGCAAAACCATAACGGCTGGGGGCATCCACATCGTGCGACACCTTCATGCTGAAGCTGTGCTGCTTTAGCTGCAAACCCGGCCAGGTGCGGGTGATGACTTGCCCCAGGATGTGCAGCCATTCGTCCACGATGGGGCGCTCTAAATAACCATGCTTGAACGCGTGGCACGAGGTGGCAGGAAACCGCCCGTGTGCATCCAAATCGGTGCGCCCCACTTCTTCTTGGCGCGACAGCATCCAATAGGTCAGGCCGAGGATGTCGTAGTGAATGCGCCAGCCCTGCGCGGTCGGCTCGATCAGTGGAGACGGCAGCGTGCTTGCACCAGGGGCGGGCAGAACCGGGTCCAGCGCCGTGTGCCAACCTTCGGTGGCGGCATTCCACAGGGTGCATGGCAGGTTGGAATCGGCACGGGTGAAGGTGGCACCATCCAGCGCCAACGTGATGCAGGGGGTTGCCGCGTCGAGGGTGATTTGGAGCGTGTTGTCAGACTGCTGCTGCAGGGTAAAGGCGTGGCCGAAGCGCTCTTGCAGGATGAATTGCATCCATTCAAGCGTTGATGGTGTTGCCCAAATTTTCTTCACTGTCATCTGCCGGCTTTCCAAGCTTTCAAGAAAAGCGCTGTTTTAAGAATACGAGAGGGCGTTTTTGTAATGGTGAAATATGGAACTTGAATGCCGCCACAGTCTCGGCGCACAGGCTCAACAGTTTCTAGCATGCTTCCTTCAAAATCAAAACGGTTCAGTCCTAGCGACTGTGCCGTATATTTAATTGCTTCCCATATTAAAAGAATGCCTGCACCGCTATTGCGCAAATCTGGATCCTCGCCAACCATGTGGACATATGACGAATTTGCATCCCATGTCAAGTAAAGTGCTGAATGTATTTTTCCCTGTGAGTCTTCGGCGTAAAAAATTTTTCTTTTCTTCTTTTGCGACAAAATCAAATCATGATTTTTAATAAATTCCAATGTGTATGGAATACTGACATTTTGCCTAGAAAATGTCAGTGCGTTGATTTTGTAGAAATCTTCAATCGCTAGATCTTCTTTAACCGCGACAATTTTTAATGCTTTTTTTATTTTGTTTCTATACGATGAATCAAAATTTGATAAAACCGCATCGAGATTGCTAAGGTCTGTGATGGCGTAGGTGTACCTTGTTGTCTGCTGAAAGTCCAACCAATAAACAGGTAGCCAGTTAGTAATATCCGAATGCCAATTTTGCTGAAAATGATCAAAAGTAGGTAGTTTTGCAAAGAGTTCTTGAATTCTCTTTTTTTGCAAACCGAGCTTTCTCGAATACCTTGCATCGCTCTTCCTCAGCCAGGGGCCTAAGCTTTGGGTGAGAATGGGCTGCGAAATAATCGATAAACCATAAATCTTTTTGATAGTGAAAGGCATCGATGCTACGATTTCATCGCCATCCTCCACCAGAACAACATCCCACCCCTCCTTGCCTGTTACTGAATCTAGCCACCAGGCTTGGCTGAAGAGGGGGATGCTGGGTTCGCGCTCGCAAAGCTGGCGATAGAGCTCTTTATTTAACAAGATAATCGCCCATCAATTCATCAAGTGAGCTTGCCTGAAAAGCTTTTAAATAGCCATCTATTAATTCTGGATTTTGCTTTAACAACTTTAAATCGATGGGCCTAACATCTCCAATTTTTTTCGCCGGGTTGCCTGCAATGATTGAAAAATCTGGAAATTCACCACTTACATATGAGAATGCACCAACTATCGAGCCTTTGCCAATTTTTGTGCCTGGCATAATAATAGAGTTGGCACCAACAAAAGTATTTGCGCCGACTTCAACACTGCCTTTTTTCCTCCCTTGATGTGAATCAAAGTAAGTGTCGTGATATTTGTTGTTATAAATGCGTATTGAGTTATGACTGCTGTGTGTGAAAATTCCGACACGCGTTCCAATTTGACAGTCGTCGCCGATTTTTACACCGTTAAATGTGTCCAAGATAGTGAAATGCCAAATAAATACATTGTTACCGATGTCGAGCTTCGACCAATGTGTGACATCGATGGTATTGCTTAAAAATAAACGTTTATTTTTAAACTGAACGCAATAAACTTTAGGCTTAAGACTATAGATGCCTTTGAAATAAAGAAAGCCCCGTAGTGCACTGACGAATTTCTTGGGAATTATTTTTTTAATAACTCGAAGCACTTTTTTCTCCCGAAATTTTGAAATTTATAAATCCTGCAATCAAATACATCAGGCTATAAACAACTGCAAATAAAATAAGCGTATGCGTTGGATTTGCAAGTAGATTGCCAATGATGAAAGTAGCCGCCACCAAACCAAACAAAGCTATTTGCCACCAAAGGTCAATTTTTTGTTGTCCTGCTATCACAGCTACTTGACTGATAGGGCTAGTAACAAACTTTAGAAAAAACATGGGCGTGAGAATTTGTGCATACTCACCAGCAATACGCCAACCTGCACCAAAAACAAACGAGAAAAGCGGGGGGGCGATAAAGAAAAACACCAAAAACGGAATCACGGCGATCAGCAATAAGCGCTTCAAGGTTTTTGTGTAAATGGCTTTGCAATTGCCATGGTGCGCATAGGCGTAGCTTGCTTCTTGGCGAAAAACATCGCCCAGCGCACCAGCGACCAAGCTCATGGGCGCCCCCATAACCCGCTGTGTCAAGGTATAAAAGCCAGCGGTGGCGGAGTTAAACAAGGCGCCCAAAAGCATCACTGGCATTTGCGACGAGGCAGTGTTAAAGCCGTGCGCAACGATGAGATATTTGGGGAAATTCAAATATTTCTTTGCCAGCGCAATGATGCGATTCTTTTGAATCGTTTGAATCAGTGCCTTGTCCTCTTGGCAGATGAGCCGCGTCAATACGGCGGTGGACAGCACTTGCCCAGCCAATTGGCCCCCAACCAACCCGGCAGCGCCCGCACCCACATACCCCGCCCCTAATTGCGCCAAGGATGCACTCCCGCTTTGTGCCGTGCGGCTGATCGCGAGGCGTTTGTATTGGCTCTTGCGGTTGCTCCAGTAATTCAGGCTTTGGTAAATACCAGACAGCAAGGTAGAAGCGGGCACCCAATACAGCCAGGCCGATAACTCCGGGGCACCGAGCAGTTGGGCAATCGGCTGGTTAAAGGCAATCACCACCAGCAGCAATAACCCGCTAAGAAGCACACTGAGCACAGCCGAAAGCGCCGCGATGTGAATGGCATCGCGGTCTTGCTTTGGGATCAGGATTGCCAGTTCATAGCGGCCCGTGACCAGCACGCCCAAGATGGAGGCCACCGCCAAGTACATTGCAAACACGCCAAACTCCTCGGGGGTGTACAGGCGCGTGAGGATGGGGCTGACGGCAATGGGCAAGGCTTGCGCAAAGGCGGTGCCCGTCATCAAGGTGATGACGTTGCGGGCATAGGTACTTTTGGGGACGAGTTTGCGCAGCATGCGGAGTGTTTTTACTACATTATTGATAGCTTGTAGCGCTTGTTTTTAAAGGGCTAGAGGCCAATTTGGCTTGATATTTGGCGCATCTCAGATCCAATCGGTAGCCTTCACCCCTGCCCTCTCCCAGAGGGAGAGTAATACCGGGGATGCAGTCGCAATGGTTGTTTTGAGGGGCGCTTGTATGTGGGATATCGCGGCAAGGGCGCCGCTCCTACGGGGGGCAGGATGCGCTGGATACCGCCGCCGTAGCGCTTGGCGTGCACGGGGTTGAGCAAATCTGCCACTTGTTTCCCTACGCGCTGGGCTATGAGGCTTTTTGCTGCGCTTGACGCATAGCCTGGTTGGCTTGTTCCGCCAGCGTTTCTATGTCAGTGTCGGGCAATCCGGTTCGGCGCCACTGCGTGTAGTCAAACTTGTCACGAGACAGCGCTGCGATGAAGCGCTCGGCTTCTACCAGGCCCAATGCGGCAATCAGTGCTTGCATGCCCGTGGTGCGAATTTCAGCTTCAGTTCTCATACCAGTTCTCCAGGATGGCCAGGGCGTCTGTGGGCAAATACGCGTTGTGCATGCCCTGCCTGCGTAAGTTTTTGAGCAGACGGTCGTCGGTGGTTACAAAGAAATCTGCGCCGCCAGCGATGGCGCTGGCTACGTGCAGTGCGTCGTAGCTTTTGATGCCGTTTTCGAGCATGGGTTTAGCCAGGGCAACGACCTCGGGACCAGCTTCGATAATTTTTTTGGCCAGCCAGCGCCATTGGGTTATGGCCAGTTGGTTGTCTGGATAAGGGTTGCGGCTGCATTCGTAATCCAGTGCAGCAGACCAAAGCAAGTGGCAACTTCCAGCCTTGACATGATCTTGCAATTCCAGCTTGGCCTGCGTCTCCAATCGTATGCGGGTCTGCGTTTGGTCGTCGTATGGGCGGTTGAAGCAGCACATGTCGAGATAGATGGTTCTCATTTTTCCCTCTTCCTGCACGCTGGGGTGGCTGCAATGTGGGCGTTGTCGCGCACACCGATCAGGATGGTGCCGCCATGGGTGTTGGCAAAGGCCACGGCGGTTTCAATCACGCCGGTGCCAAACTGCTCTTTGAATTCAAGGGTTTCCCCCTCGCCAGCGCGCAGCAGGGTTTGGATGGCTTCTGCCGTCAGCATTTGGTCACGCCTATCAGACCAAGCCCGAGAGCGCGTGCACGATGCGGTCTTGCGTGGCGGCATCCAGCCCGGGGTGCATGGGCAGGCTCATGACCTTTTGCGCCACGGCATCGCCCACGGGCAGCTGGGCGTGCGGGTCGGCCACGGCGGGTTGCTGGTTGAGCGGTGTGGGGTAGTGCACGGCGGTGGGGATGCCTGCGGCCTGCAGCTGCGCTTGCACCTGGCTGCGGTTTGGCACTTGCACGGTGTACTGGGCCCAGGCGCTGGTGTTGTGCGCTTCGATATGGGGCGTGGTGGCAATGCCTGCCTGGTTCAGCAGGGCGTTGTAGCGCTCGGCCACTTGTTGGCGCAGGGCCAGTTCTTCGTCGAGGATAGCCAGCTTGGGCAGCAGGATGGCTGCTTGCAGGGTGTCGAGCCGGCTGTTGACGCCCACGTGGATATGGTGGTAGCGGCGGTCTTGGCCGTGGCGGGCGATCTGGCGCATGACTTTGGCCAGTTCGTCGTCGTTGGTAAAGAGGGCACCGCCGTCGCCATAGCAACCCAGGGGCTTGCTGGGGAAGAAGCTGGCGCAGGCGATCGTCGTCAGATTGCAGCTTTTGCGGCCTTTGTAGGTGGCGCCAAAGCTTTGGGCTGCGTCTTCAATCACCGGTATGCCGCGTTTGGCTGCAATGGCGTTGATGGCGTCATAGTCGGCACACTGGCCATACAGGCTGACGGGGATGATGGCCTTGGTTCGCGGGGTGATGGCGGCTTCTAGCAGGGCGGGGTCGAGGTTGTAGGTGCGCGGGCACACGTCCACATACACGGGTTTGGCGCCCAGCAGGGCCACGGTTTCGGCGGTGGCAATGTAGGTGAAGCCGGGGGTAATGACTTCGTCGCCGGGGCCGATGCCCAGCGCCATTTGGGCAATTTGCAGGGCGTCGGTGCCGTTGGCTACGGTGATGCAGTGTTTGACGCCGGTGTATTCGCACAGCTTTTCTTCCAGCTCGGCCACTTCGGGGCCCAGGATGTATTGGCCGTGATCCAGTACGCGTTGGATGCCAGCGTCAATGTCTGCCTTCAGGCGCTGGTATTGGCTTTTGAGGTCGATGAAGTCCATGGCTTTAGCGGTAAAGGGTTGACGCAGGCATTTTGGCAAGGGTCCTGCCGTTCAGCACGTAACGTGCACCGGTGTGGGGGCAGGTGCTTTCGGCAGCGCCTTGCAGGGGCAACTCCAGCTGTTCGCCAAACTCGCTCATCCAGCCAGTCTGGCGGGCGGGTACGCCCACCATGAGGGCGTACGCGGGCACGTCTTTGTTGACGACAGCGCCTGCGCCCACAAATGCGTATTCGCCAATGGTGACACCGCATACGATGGTGCAGTTGGCCCCCAGGGTGGCGCCTTTTTTAACGAGGGTGCTGCGGTATTCGTTTTTGCGCTCAATGAGCGAGCGGGGGTTGTACACGTTGGTGAACACCATGCTGGGGCCGCAGAACACGCCTTCTTCCAATGTGACGTTGTCGTAAACGCTGACGTTGTTCTGGATTTTGCAGTGGTCACCAATGACGACTTTATTGCCAACAAACACGTTTTGGCCCAGCGAAACGCCTTTGCCTATGCGGGCGCCGCCGCACACGTGCACGAAATGCCAAACGCGGGTGCCTTCGCCAATTTGGGCGCCTTCATCGACGATGGCGCTGGGGTGAACGGTGTAGTTCATGCGAGCAGGCGTTGGACGTAGGGGTGGGCATCGGCACCAGGTGGGGCGATTTTTGCAGTGCGGATGACGTTGACGGTTTCTATGCAGTGGCGGGCGTCAGCCAGCCCATAGCCTCGGCCTGCCAGGATTTCGCGGTAGCTGGTGGTGTGCAGGTCGGTAAAGCCTTCAGAGAATTCGAGCTGCTCGCCGCTGATGTCGATGCTGCGGTAGGTGGGTTTTTTGCCTTTGATGTCGTCGGGCAGGTCGTTGGCATCGATCGACAGGAACCAGCGCACGCGGGCGCGTTCGTATTCGAGGTAGCCGGCAGCCTTGGATTCGGCGCTGTAATGCACGACGTTGCGTTGCAGCTTGCCGAAGATGAAGTGCAGCATGTCGTAGAAGTGCACGCCAATGTTGGTGGCCACGCCAAAGGACTTGCGCGGGTCGCCCTTCCAGCTTTCCATGTACCACTTGCCGCGGCTGGTGATGTAGGTCAGTTCGACATCGAATTTGGTGTCGGTGGGGGCGGTGGCAACCTTGTCGCGCAACTTCAAAATGGCTTCGTGGTGGCGCAACTGGAGGATGTTGAAGACCCGTTTGCCGGTTTCACGCTCCACAAGCGCCAGTTCGTCCAGTAGTTCGGGGGTGGGCACCAGGGGTTTTTCGCAGATCACATCGGCGCCCAGGCGCAGGCCGGCGGTTATGTGCGGGTGGTGCAAATAGTTGGGGCTGCAGATGGCCACGTAGTCAAGCGCCCTGGCGGGATTGCGGCGCAGCTGCTGGGCGTGCTCTTGAAAGCGCTCAAACTCGGTAAAGAACTCGCTTTGCGGCGAAATGCTGTCGATGATTCCGACCGAGTCGTTGATGTCGTAGGCCACGGCCAGGTGGTTGCCGGTGTCTTTGATGGCGCGCATATGGCGCGGTGCAATGTAGCCTGCAGCACCGATGAGGGCAAAATTTTTCATAGCAATAGGCGCAATAGGGATGTGCGTTAGCGGCTTAAAAGAGGCTCTTCTAGCGAATAGTAGTGATGGAAATCGCCGCACGTCTGTAAACGACGATTTCGACGTACGACATTTATCGAGTGCATCACTAGCATTCGCTAGAAGAGCCTTAAAAGATCAACTTTTTGAAATCAGATTGCCGGGTTACAGGCGGAAGACGGTGAAGCCTGCGTCGGCCGCGTGGTGCCGGTTGTAAAGGCTTTTGACGTCGGCCAGCACGGGCTTGGTGCCGCGGCAATAGCTGCGCAGATCAGCGGGTGTGGCCTGGCGGTACTCGTTGTGGCCTACCGCTACCACCAAAGAGTCCACAGGGTTGCTGGCGTCCACGGTGCCCAAGGTCAGGCCATATTCGTGCAACACCTCTTGGGCGTCTGCCCACGGGTCGGTCACCACCACCTGGGCACCCCAAGACTGGAATTCGCGCACCATGTCGATCACCTTGCTATTGCGGATGTCGGGGCAGTTTTCTTTGAAGGTGACGCCCAGCACTCCGATCCGGCAGCGGGGCACATCGAGACCGTTTTTCAACATGCGCTTGATGGTGTTGCGCGCGACGTAGCGGGCCATGTTGTCGTTGATGCGCCGCCCAGCCAATATGACTTGCGGGTGGTAGCCCACTTCTTCGGCCTTGTGGGTCAGGTAGTAGGGGTCAACTCCGATGCAGTGGCCTCCCACCATGCCAGGGCGGAACGGCAGAAAGTTCCACTTGCTGCCAGCGGCCTCCAGCACGTCGAGTGTGTCGATGCCCAGGCGATCGAAAATGACAGACAGCTCGTTGACCAAGGCAATGTTCAGGTCGCGCTGGGTGTTTTCTATCACTTTGGCGGCTTCGGCCACCTTCAGGCTGCTGGCCTTGTGCGTGCCTGCGGTGATGATGCTGCTGTAGAGCTCGTCCACCGCGTCGGCCACCGCAGGGGTGCTGCCGCTGGTGATTTTCTTGATTTTGGTCAGCGTGTTCACCCTGTCGCCCGGGTTGATGCGCTCGGGGCTGTAGCCGCAGAAAAAGTCGTGGTTGAAGCGCAGCCCACTGACGCGCTCCAGCACGGGAACGCAGACTTCTTCAGTTGCGCCTGGATATACAGTGGATTCGTAAATAACGATGTCACCCACTTTGAGGGCATGCGCCACGGTTTCACTGGCTTTGATGAGGGGTGTCATGTCCGGCCGATTGGCCTTGTCCACCGGGGTTGGCACAGTCACGATAAAGACGTGGCAGGCATGGAGATCGTCAGGCTGGCAGCTGAACCGCAACTGAGTGGCTGTTGCCAAGTCTTCGCTGCTGCATTCCAGGGTGTGATCCCGGCCGGCCTGCAGTTCTGCAATTCGGGCCGAGGCAATGTCGAATCCCAATACGGGTCGCTGCTTTCCAAATTCAACTGCCAGTGGCAGGCCCACATAACCCAAGCCAATGATGGCAATGTTTTTACTAGTCAGATTCATGTAACTAAGGTGCAATGGTTTGTTGGCAGGTTTCAATGGGCACGCGTTCAATTTTTTGCGCCAAATGGGTGTGCGGCCCATCGGGGTTTGTAGGCCGTGTCCGTGTTTCAAATCGTATTCATCATAGCAGGGGAAATCAGGGCGATTGTGGCGGAAATGCGGGCCCCTTTTGCGCTTCGGCGCAACAGGTGCAGGTGCGGGCACCTTCAAGCCCTTCGCTTGAGCCTGCCGTGGAGGTGCTTCTGTGATAATGCGCTGCTTGCAGTAACCCTGACTGCCTTTGTAGAGTTGGACTGGAACCGGAATGCGAACACACTATCTTCATGCTGGGACTTGGGTCGGCGCCTTGCTGTGCGGGGCCCTGAGCTGCACGGCGGCTTGGGCCCAGGTGGCGCCACAGCCCAGCCTGTCAACAGCGGTTGGCCCCGTTCAGGTTGTCTCGACAAAGCCACTGGCAGCGGAGGAGGTGGCTCCTTTGGTTGCATTGCCTGGGGCGAACAAGGCACAGCCAACCTCCATTTCACCCGACTACAAGATCACACCCAATGATCTGCTGGAGGTTGAGGTTTTTGGCGTGTCTGAGCTCAAGCGCACGGTGCGGGTAAACACCACGGGGCAGATTTCACTGCCTTTGATTGGGATGATTCAGGTTGCCGGGCTGACGCCAGCCGACGCAGAGGCGTTGATCGCCTTGCAATACGGTAGCAAATACCTGCAGGACCCGCAGGTCTCCATCTTCATCAAGGAGTTCACCACGCAGCGCATCACGCTGGATGGCGCGTTGGCCAAGCCGGGTATTTATCCTTTAACGGGGCAGATCACGTTGTTGCGTGCTTTGGCACTGGCGGGCGGTGGGGCTCAGTTGGCCGATATGGAGCAGGTCATGTTGTTTCGCCTGACGCCAGAAGGCCAGAGCCTGGTGGAAAAGCACGATGTTCTGAAAATCCGGAAGGGGGAGGCCCCAGATCCGTCATTGCAGGCCGACGATGTGGTGGTGGTTAACCGCAATGGTGCGCGGGCAACGCTACGGGACTCGTTGTTTCGCGACATTCTCGACACGCTCAACCCGTTCTCGTCCGCTTACCGCAATGTCACGGTTCCTTGAGGCCAGTTGCTGTCGAGCTTGTTGAGTCAGTCTTTCAATCCGTTCATTTCATTTCCGCCCAATGTCCCAAGACCGTCAGTCTCCTGGCCCCGAGCATCTGCCTACTCCTTATAACGGCGCCTCGCCCAACACTGCGTTGGGCGCACCTGGCAATTTTGGGCTGGGGTTGCCCCAAGGGGGCCGTTTGCCGGAGCCTGAGCCAGAGGATGATTCCATCGACCTGCGTGATATATGGCGGCTGATCGTCAAGCACAAGTGGTTGTTGATTTCGATAGCCACTGTGGGCTTGCTGGCGGCGTTGCTGCTGAGCTTCATCCGTACTCCCCTGTATTTGGCCACGGCCACGGTGCAGGTGGATAAGCGTGCGGCGCGCGTGGTGCAGTTCGGGCAAGAGGCTGACGCGGGTGCAGACATGGATGACCGTACGGGGCTGGGCACGCAGTTGGAGCTGCTCAAAAGTCGTGTTCTGGCCGAGCGGGTGATTGATGAGTTGCGGCTTGACCGGCAAGGCCTGCCACAGGTTGTGCCGTCCGGCGCTGTTGAGGACATGTCGGACGAGGGCGACGCGGCTGAGGGGGGGGCGGACAACACCGGCTGGATGGCCTTGGCAGGCAACATGGTGACCAAGATCAAGCAGAGCTGGAACAAGATGCGAGAGCCTGCCGCAGACAGTGCCGAACGGTTGAGCCGAGAGCAGGTGATCAAGGCTTTTTCTGACAGCGTTAAGGTGGAGCTTGTACGCAACACGCGCATGATCAAGGTCAATGCGGAGAATGCGAGCCCACAACTGGCGGCCCGTATTGCCAATGCGGTAACGCAAGCGTTTATCGCGTTGAACCTGGAGCGGCGGCTTGAGTCTTCGTCGTACGCCAAGACCTTTTTGGAAACCCAACTCGGCTTGACTAAGGCGCGGCTGGAGGAGTCGGAGCGCAAGCTCAATCAGTTCGCCCGTGAGCAAAATATTCTGACGTTAGACGAAAAAACCAACGTCATCAACCAGACCTTCGTGGATTTTTCAGCGGCGCTGGCCAAGGCTGAGCAAGAGCGATTCAAGGCGGAGTCTGAATATGAGGCGGTTCGCCGGACGCCCGACACGGCACGGCAAGTGCTGGAGAGCAAAACCATTCAGGACTACAAAGCCCAAAGGAGCAAGCTGGACCTGGAGTACGAACAGAGTGCCAAGGTTTACAAGGAAGATTTTCCAAAGATGCAGCAGCTGAAGGCGCAGATGAATGATCTGGACGCCAAGATTCAGAGTGAGGTGGCAAGCATCCTGGCGTCGGTGGGCAACACCCTTGAAATGACGAAAAGGCAAGAGGGGTTGCTGCGTTCCCGCCTGGAAGCGACGCGCCGCCAGATTGTGCAGGGGCAGGATCAGAGTGTGGATTACAACCTGCTTAAGCGCGAAGTCGATACCAACCGGGAGCTCTACAACGGACTGCTGCAACAGGTCAAAGAAGTGGGCGTGGCCGGTGGTGTCGAGACGAACAACATCCAGGTGGTGGACAAGGCAGAAGTTCCGCTGTTCCCCTACAAGCCCAAAATTGCTCTGAATGCGGCCATTGGCCTGTTGGCTGGTTTGGTGCTGGGGTTGGGATTGGTGTTCTTGATGGAGTCGCTGGATGATTCCATCAAGTTTGCGGACGAGGTTGAAAAGACCTTGATGGTTCCGTTGCTGGGCGTGATACCCAAGATCAAGTACAAGGGTGAGCAGGGTGGCAGCATCGCAATGCTGGTGCAGCATGATCCGCGTGGCCATTTCGCAGAGGCGTATCGCTCGGTACGCACTGCGCTTCAGTTCTCAACGTCTGAAGGGGCGCCGCGCCGTCTGGTGGTAACCAGCACGGCGAAAAATGAAGGTAAATCCACCACAGCCGTGGCATTGGCCATCAATTTTGCGCAGTTGGGCCTGAAAACGGTGCTGATTGACTCCGACATGCGCAACCCCAGCATTCACAAGTACATGGCGATGGGCAACCAAAAGGGCTTGTCCAGCTTTTTGTCTGGTCATTGTGCTGAGGGTGAGCTCCTACAACCCACCGAAATTCCTAACTTGCAGATCATTACCGCAGGGCCGATACCTCCCAGCCCCGTGGACTTGTTGACCGGCCCCAAACTGGGCGAGTTGATGGATTTTCTTCAAGCCGATGGTGTGCAGTTCATTATTCTCGACGGCCCGCCCGTACTGGGCTTGGCGGATGCAGTGGTGCTGGGCAACCAGGTACCGTCGGTTCTTTATGTCGCTCAAGCCAGCCACACGCGCAAGAGTCACATCAAGGATGCGTTCCGTCGGTTGCGCATGGCAGGGATCGTTCCGAGAGGGGTTGTGCTAACCAAGACTACAGCGCAGAACACCGCTTATTACTCATATGACAATTATTATGGTTATGGGGCCAGTGGAGCAGATGGTGGTGATGTGAGTGCCCGCGCTGAGCCTTTGCTGAACAAAGCGTGAGCCCACGGGGTCACTAATCATGGAACGCTTGGCGAAACTGTTGTTGGATTTTGGACGCGCGCCAGGCAATTACCTGGTTCGCCTCAGAGAGCCACGAGAGCTATTTGACGAGTTTGATGCGATTGCCCAATGGGCTTTGAATCGGATTCCGCATTCACTGCAAAATCAGGCCGTGGAGTTGAGGTCGGCGGCCATTTTGTTCATTCAGCGAGCATGCTTTGCGCCCGACAGTAGCCATTATCAGGTTTTGGGATTGCCGGTTCAGGAGTGCGCACCCGAAGAGTTGCGTTCGCGTTATCGAATCATGATCCGGCTGGCTCACCCCGACATGGGAGTGAAAGGTTTACCGGCCAACGCAGCCAGTCTTATCAACAGGGCCAATGAGGTTCTGTCGGACCCTGTGCTGCGAGCGCAATATGACGAGCAATGGTTGCAGCCTGTTGCAGACCCTGTGGTGATGCCGGGGCATTGGCGCCGCAAGCCCTTGGCGGTGGCGCATTCTGATGGGTTGGCGGATCGTATCCGTATGCTGAAGGCGCAGCATCCGAAGATGCTGCGAGTGGGTATGCTGGTTGGGGCCATGTCGGTGCCTCTCGCTGGCGTGTTGGTATGGGCAGCCCAGGCGTCAAATGACAACCGGATGCTGATAGTGGCTAGGGCGCCGGCGGGTTCCAACCAGTTTGCCGCCGTGGAGCACATGGCGGAAGAGGGACGGTCCCGACTCGCCGTGACTGCTGACCTAAGATCGAACGTGGCTCCGCAGAACGAGGTTGGGGCGGTGCCCACCCAAGCAAGGGTTTCGGCTTCAGGTGAACCATCGGCTTCCCGGGCCGACATGCCTTCAATGCAATTGGCGAGTGTCAACGCTCCGGCACCAGCACCAGCACCAGCACCAGCACCAGCACCCAAGGTTTCACCTCCTGGTCCTGCGATGGTGCCTGCTCAGCCCTCACCGGCAGTATGGAGCGTTGATGCTGATGGGGCCAGAATGTTCTTTGCCGATCTTTTGTCCAAACTTCACAATCCCGCAGAGGCTCGACGCGTCAATGCGTATCTGCGGAGCATGAAGGTGAAGGGTTCACTCTTGGCGCCTGCTGTGAACCTTTTGAATGACGGCGGCGAGGTCCAGGTACAGCGGACACATTGGACTGAAAGCGCCAAGCCGGGAATGCTGCGGCTGGATGCGATGTTGTTGGCAACGGCCCAGGGTCAGGCGATCAAGCTTCGTGTGACTGCAGAATTTCACGGTACTGCCGAAGGGACTGTGCTTGCCGTATTGGATCTGAAGGAGGGCGATTGAAATTGCCTGTTCGATCAAGGTTGCCGATAGAGCTCTGGCTGGCTTTATGGCTTTGCCTAGCTGCACTCATTGGTTGGCAGGCTTGGCCAAGGCAGCTTGAGCGCGGCTGCTGGATGAGCGAGTGGCCGTTCGAAAATGGTTGCGATAAGTGGCCTGACGTCACGTCGCGTGACGAGTCCCCCGAGATTTACCAGCGGCAATTGCAAGCCAATATCGGTGATTCTCACACGTATGCCAAGCTTGTCCGTGCGTGGTGGCTGAGGGAAGACGTCAGAGCGGTGACGCTACTGGCGCCCGCCCGACAGCTTGCTCCTTTTGACGTAGCTTTGCTCTCCGTACAAGCCACGTTAAGTGCACAACAGGGAAATGTGGACGTTGCTGCGCGAACATTGGTTGAAATGGTAGAGAGGGGGAGCGTTGACGCGCGCAAGCCTCTCATGGCGTTGATGCTGGAGCCGTCCACTCAAAATGCCGTTTTGGAGCAAATTAACGCGAATTCCCGGTGGCTGGACGAGATGCTGATGTCAATTGATCCAAAAGTACCGCCATCACTTTTCCAGCAATTTGTGAGTCAGGGTCAAGCGTTAGGAATTCTGCGCATCAATACCGTACTCAATATGGTAGAAAGGCTCAAGCGCAGCGGTGATTGGATGGATGCGTATACGCTTTGGGTTACTGCTGTGCAGAAGGTCGATAAAGATCTGAACAATCCCGGTTTCGACCAGCGCTCGCTGAGAAGAGGGTTTGACTGGGAATGGCAGCAACAACCCTCCAATAAGCAGGGCGTGCGAGTTAGCCAAGTGCCAGCTTCTCCCCGAGAAGGATCCATGTTGGAGGTGGAGCTGACTGGGCGAGCTGCATTGCCACAAGCCTTGGTGGGGCAGACATTGTTGCTCCTTGGGGATAGTTATCAACTGAAGGGGCGCTACATGAGTGACCGCATGCGCTCCAAACAAGGCCTGGCGTGGGTATTGCGATGCGGAAATGGCGGTAATCGCTGGGCGCAAACCCGGGATTTGTTGGAAACCCAGAGGCAATGGCACAGCTTTGAACTCAGCTTTAGAGTTCCCGCAGAATGTAACGGGGCTGTGCGGTTGAGCTTGGAGGCATCGGCACCTTGGGAGGCGAGAGCTGGAATTTCGGGCGTTATGTATTTTGATGATTTTGAGCTTTCAGCTATAACCACGGCCTCAGTGAATGATTGATCTGCATACCCACATACTGCCCGGAATCGACGACGGAGCCAAAACTCTGGAGGTGGCGCTCGAAATGGCGCGGATTGCTGTCAACGATGGCACTACGGTGATGGCTTGCACGCCACATATATACCCCGGCCTCTACATGAACGACAGTGCGGGGATTCACGATGCAAGAACTAGGCTCCAAAATGCCTTCGATGTTTTTCATATTCCATTGAAGCTCGTGGTGGGCGCAGACGCACACTTGGTCCCTGAACTGCTGGAAGGGTTGCAGTCTGGCAGGGTTCCCACGCTCAATGGTTCGCGCTACTTTTTGTTGGAACCCTCTCATCATGTTGCTCCCCCTCAGTTTGAGAACTCGGTGTTTCAAATCATGGCGGCGGGTTTTGTGCCTGTAATCACCCACCCGGAGCGACTCGTCTGGATTGAGCATCACTACACCACATTCGTTTCGCTAGCGCAGCGTGGGGTGTGGTTGCAGTTGACCGCCGGAGCAATAGTGGGCAAATTCGGCAAAAAAGCTCGTTATTGGAGCGAGCGACTTTTAGGTGACGGGGTTGTTCATCTGATCGCGAGTGATGCGCACACAACTACCAAGAGAAGTCCTGTCATCTCTGATGCGCTTCCCGCCGTCGCGGCAGCAGTAGGAAAAGAAGAGGCTTTGCGGTTAGTGCAAGTTCGTCCGCAACAGATTCTGGATGACAGAGATCCTGCGGCGGTTCAACTTCCCCCGGGGCTGCTGGGGCCTGCAGATCGTTTGAGCTCGTTCAAAGAACCTTGGCACAAACGTCTTTTTTCAATGACCCGCGTCCGCTGAGTTGAATTTTGGAATTCAGTCCCCCAGTAGTTCACCGATGGCCTGCAAGTCTTCCACCCGGTCGCACACCGCCTTCACGGCCATCATGACGGGAATGCCCAATAGCAGCCCCCACAGGCCCCAGAGCCAGCCCCAGGCCAGCACACTCACGAACACGGCGACGGGGCTCATGCTGCTGGTGCGGCTGGTGAGCCAGGGTGTGAGCAGGTTGCCGACGATGGTGTGGATCACGAGCGATGCACCACCAATGGCCAGGGCCATGTCGAACGAGCCGAACTGCAGGAAGGCCACGAGTGCCGATGCCCCGGTGACCAGCGCAGAGCCAATGTACGGCGCCAGGTTGAGCACCCCCGCCACAACACCCCATACGGCCGCGTTTTCCAGCCCCAGGGCCCAATAGGCCAGGCCTGTGGCCACGCCCACCAGCACACTCGTGAAGACCTGCACCAACAAATAGCGCTGAATCTGGTTGGTAATGTCTTCCAGCACATGGATGGTGATCTTGCGGCGCTCCAGGCTGGTGCCTGCAATGCGCAGCAGCTTGTTGCGAAACAGGTTACCCGAGGCCAGTGCAAAAAACGTGAGAAACACCACCACCGTGAGTTGGCCTAGCGCAGACATCAACCCCATGGTGCCGCTCCACAGGTAGTCGCGCACATTGAACGGCGGGCGCTCCACCACCACCCGCTGCACACCGCGCCGGGGTGGGCTGGTGGTGCTGTTCTCGGCGGCGGCCTGCTCGATCTGGGTGGCCGCCTTCTGCACGGTGTCCAGCGGGCTGCTGCCGCCCGCGCGCGCCTTGAGGTTGTCGCGCACTTTCTTGGCGGCCACGGGCAGCGCGTCCACCAGTTGGGTGGCGCCGTCGCTCAGCGACCACGCGGCGCTGGCCAGCCCCAGCACCAGGCTGATGAGCAGTGCGCCGGCACTGAGCCAGCGCGGCACGTGGTAGCGGTGCAGCACATCCACCAGGGGGCGCAGCGCGGTGGTCAGCAGCAGGCTCAGCATGATGGGGATGAACACTGCGCTGGCCCAGTGCAGCAGCGCCACACTGGCGAACAAGGCCAGCAACGCCAACGACAGGTTCCGCACATCCACTGGCATGTGGAGCATGAGGGGGGCGGGGGCAGGCGGGGAGGAGGTGGGCTCTGTGCTGGCCGTGGCTTCGCGTGATGCTTCGTCCGTTGCTGATGGCGCCGCATCGGCGCTGGGAGGGGCCTCTTGTGAGGGCGGCGGCATGGCTGCGCCTGCCTCTGAGGGCAGTGTGGGGGAGGGCTGTGGAGCTGTAACAGACGCGTTCATGCGCGGATTGTGGGGCAGCTCCAGCCCGCTGTGTGTAGGTGGCCGCCTGCGTCGCAACTTGGCTGCTAAAGCCTTTAGCAGAGCCTTCTACAGCGGTTGAGCAACTTGGGCGAAGCACCACAGCCATTGCTGGGGTGTGGGCACGGCCTTAGTCGGTGGATTTGCGTTCAGTGGCAAGGCCCGGGCTGCATCAGCACCGGCCTTGCTCACCCGTCCTTGATCAGCAGGAAGGAAGGGTGCGTTTCTTGTTGATGGCGTCCACCGTGCCCAGCAACTGCGGCCAGTAGGTGGGCAGCGCCGACCAAGGCGTGCCGATGGTCAGGTTGGTTGCGTAGACCATGCCTGTGTTCATGCGCGGGCTGTTGGCCTTGGCCAGCGCTGCTTGCATGTCGGTGCAGGTGCTGGCGGTGTGCAGCAGCATGGCCTGGGCGGTGTTGTCCTTGGCATACACCCAGGGGTGTGCAGGCTGTGGGTCAATGGCTTGGTAGGCCGCTGCGTTGCCTGCATACGTGACCAGCGCATCGGCCACACCCGTACCGGAGTTGGCGATGGCGTAAGCAGCTGCGGGGTAGGTGCCGGGATTGCCGATCACTTTGTAGCTTCCCTTGTCCTGCACATAGCTGTAAATCTCCTGGAAGTAGGCCAGCCGGTTGCTGTCGGTAGACATGCCATCCAGGAAAAACCCATCGAGCACGCCAGGGTACAGCGTGAGGTAGTTGTCAATGGTGGCCTTCACATCGGTCACTGAAAGCTCACCGCTGCTACCCGATGCTGTGGCCACATAGCCCACCACCTTGTTGGTGGTGCCAGTCACTGCCTTGAAGGCGGTGATGGCCTTCAAGGCATCTGCATCGACCTTGGTGCTGGCCGTAATCACCCCGTTGTGGGGATTGGCAATGGCGGTGATTTGGACATCCGGGTAGCTGGTTGCTCCGGCGGTGAGCGTGTTCCAAGGGGAAGATGTGCCGGTGCTGCTGAAGTACGCAGGCACCAGCACCTGCAGGGCCTTGGGTGTGGGCCTCACGTAGTAGGTGACCGTGTCTGTGGCGGTATTGCTCTGGCTGACCGCCGATGCCTTGACCTGGAACGTGGCTGATGCGGCCACGCTGCTGCCCACGCTCAGGGTGGCACTGGCCACGCCGCCCACGGTGGAGGGCGCTACGGGGGCTACCGTGGCGGCCGCGGCAGGATTGACTTCCAGCGTGACGCTGGTTCCATTGGGGGCTGGGCTGCCATTGACCGACACGTTCACCACCAAGCCGTCAGACGCACCGGCTTCCAGCACATTGTTGCTGGGTAGCACAAAGTTCACACCGATGGGGGCAGAGGGCACTGGCGCCGGAGCCGGGGCAGGCGCAGGGGCGGGTGCCGCAGCCGGTGCAGGCGTGCTGTTCTTGTCTGTCCCGCCGCCGCAACCCGCCAGGGCCGCTGTCAATGCCAGCAGGGTTGCGATGCGGTGTTTGTTGTGCATGGGTTGCATGGTGTTGTGAGAGGTTGTTGGTTTGAAGGATTGACATGCCAGGCGCTGGCTGCGCCAAGCTGCGGAACCTGGGTTTTGGGTGGAAAAACAGGCCTTGTTGCCCGGATTGCGCGGCTGGTACGCCGCTACGATGCGTGCCATGCCCTCTTGCACATTCCGCACTTCTTCTGCCGCGTTCTTGGCGGCCTTGCTGCTGGCTGGCTGCGGCACGCTGGATGTGCCACGCGCTGACAACTACCCCGCCACGGGCCAGAAAAAAGCCCGGGCCGTTCACCACTGGGATGTGCTGGCCAATGATGTGGCGGCGCGGGTGGCTGAAAAAATTGCCGCCTGGCCCGCGGGTGAGCATCCCATTCATCTCACGGTGACTGACAAATCCAGCTTCAGCCAGGGCTTTCTCAAGCTGCTGCGTGTGCAGTTGCTCAATCGGGGCGTGACATTGGCAACGGGGCCCACCGAGGTGGAACTGCAAATCGAGGCCCAGCTGGTGCAACACCTGGAGCCGCTGTCTGCAAGCTCGCCCGTGCCGCTGCACTGGACGGCGTTGGGTGCGGGCGTAGGCGTGTGGCGCGATTGGCGCGAGCACTACCCTGACCGCAGCCTGCTGCCTGGCATGGCCACGCTGCTGGGCGTGGGCACAGGCCTGGCGGTAGACCTGGCTCAGCGCTACACGCAAGGTGATGCGGCGGGTGGCCCCACGCGCACGGAAGTGCTCATCACCACCTCGCTGAAAACCACCGACCGCTACCTGGCGGGCTCGGCCGACCTGTATTACATCGAACGTGGCGATGCGCCGCTGTATTTGCCAGAGCCGCCTCCACCGCCTCCGCCGCCACCCACGCCGGTCAAGAGCTGGCGAGTGACCGCGCCAACGCCCGTGTGGGCGACCCCCGCCACGCCATGAGCCGCTTGCCATGAAACGCCGAAATTTCTTCAGCGCCGCTGTGCTCATCGGTCTGACCGGGTGCAGCAGCTTTTATTACGGTGACAAGCCGGGTGCGACCTGGTTTCCCACCGACCTGATCGAAACCAACCACCGTGCGGTGGACGCCTTGCTGGCCAACGCGCCGCTGGATGCGCAGCACCCGGTGATGGTGGCAACACTGGTCCACGTGGACCGGCTGAGCGAGTCCTCGCGCCTGGGGCGCATTTTTTCTGAGCAGATCGCCGGGCGCATGGTGCAGCGTGGCGTTCGCGTGGTGGAGTTGAAACTGCGCGACAGCGTGGCGCTGCAAAGAGACCAAGGCGAACTGCTGCTGTCGCGCGAGGTGCGCGAGGTGAGCCAGAGCCATGATGCGCAAGCGGTGGTGGTGGGCACCTACGCGGCGTCAGCGTCGGCGCTGTACATCAGCCTGAAACTGGTAACCCCGGTGGGCAACACCGTGGTGGCCGCCCACAACTACGCTGTGCCGATGGATGAGAACGTGCGGGTGTTGCTCGCCAGTGGTGGCTTGCGCTATTGAAAAGGGCTGAAAAGCCAAAAGCGAGCACCAAGGCTCGCTTTTGTTTTTGCTATTTAATTGATAGCTGATGGCGCTTATTTATCAAGCGATAGAGGCCATTTTGTTCATCAATGCAGCATCAACGCACCGGCAGACTTGCTCTTGCCTGCGCGTGCGGGTGGGTTGCACAGGCCGCAAGTGAAGTGGCGGTTTTCATACAGCTCGGTCACAAACTGGCCGCCGCACTGGCTGCACTTGGTGCGGGTGAGCATGCCTGCGTCCACAAACTTCACCAGGCGCCATGCGCGGGTGAAAGACAGCAGCGGCTCGATCTCGGCGGTGGCCACTTGCTCGTTGTACAGGCGGTAGGCCTTGGTCAGCAGTTCCACCGAATCCAGATCCACGCCCTTGGACAGGTATTCGTAGATGTTCAGGAACAGCGAGCTGTGGATGTTTTCTTGCCAGGTCAGGAACCAGTCGGTCGAGAAGGGCAACTGGCCTTTGGAGGGCGACTTGCCTGCGATTTCCTTGTACAGGCGGATCAGACGCTCGTACGACAGAGTGGTTTCCGACTCCAGCACCTGCATGCGGGCTCCCATCTGGATGAGCATGGCAGCGCGTTCGATCTGCTTGGATTCATTCAGCACGCTTTTGGCGACGGTGGGGGTGGCGGTCATGGCAGGCTTTCGAGAAATGGTCGGGTTCGAGGGCGAAGAGCGAGAAGTGGGTGTGCCTTAAAGCACTTCCGACACGCGGCTGGCCATCAGGATGTTGGCGTGCAGGGTGTTGGTGGCTTCGTTGCCCACCTTCTTGGCCGTGTGGTTGGTCAACAAGCTCCACACCAGGTTGTCGTCCACGCGGAAGCTGCACAGCAGCGTGTTGCGTGACGCCAGCTTGAGCACCTGGGCGGCCGACAGCGAGGCCAGGATGTCCGCGGCTTCTTCGTTCAACCCCAGACGGAACACGGCTTCGGCCTTGTCCTGGCGAATCAGGTTCTGGGCCAGCATCAGGTAAGTGAGGTTGGCTTCGCGGATTTCGGCGAGGATTTGTTCGTTGGTCATGGCGGCTTCCTTTTCCATTGGCTGGATCTGCGTTTCATGCGGTTGCATGTTTTGCGTGATCCGTTGAAATGGATTGTGAAACTGCCCCAATCAAAAATTAAGTCCGTTTTTGACTGTGCCGAGTGTCTGGTTTTGGGTGGGCGTTTGTAGGAATTTGCCTTACACGCGCCGAAGGCTTTGGCTTGCAGCGCCCTTGTAAAACGCTGCTACTTGGCAGCACCCCAGGGCTGCTCAGCCCCGCTCGACCGGACGCGCCGGGTTGCTGCACCATTCGCTCCAGCTGCCCGCAAAAAGTGATGTTTTTCCGAGACCTGCGACTTCCATGGCCAGCAGGTTGGGGATGGCGCTGACCCCGCTGCCGCATTGGTGCACCACGGTGTCAGGGTTACGGCCTGCCAAAAGTTCATCGAACTCGGCGCGCAGCAGTGCTGCGGGCTTGAAGCGGCCGTCTGAACCCAGGTTCAGGCCAAAGGGCCGGTTCAGCGCGCCCGGAATGTGACCAGCCACAGGATCCAGCGGCTCTGTCTCGCCCCGGTAGCGTGGTGTGGCCCGCGCATCCACCACCGTCTGCGTGGGCTGCTGCAGATTTTGTAGCACTTCGCTGGCTGTGACCAAGCGGCGCAGCGGCGTGTGCAAAGTAAAGTGGCTTTGAAAATGCGCGGGCTCGTCGCCACTGGCCAAGGCGCCACCTGCGGCCTGCCAGGCTTGCAAGCCGCCGTCGAGCACGGCCACCGCATCGTGGCCTGCCCATTTGAGCATCCACCACAGCCGCCCGCAGTAGTTGGCACCCTGGCGGTCATACACCACGGCCTGCATGTCGTTGGAAAAACCCACGCTCGACAGCCACATGGCAAAACGTTCACGGCTGGGCAAAGGGTGGCGGCCGCCGGATGCAGGCTGGTCTGCCTCTTGTGCCACCAGCGTGCCATGTGCGCCTGGCGCACCGTGCTTGGCACTCAGGTTCTTATCCAGGTCGGCATATACGGCGCCAGGAATGTGGGCCTGCGCAAATTGCTGCGCCCCAGCAGATGGGCTGGTCAGGTCAAAGCTGCAGTCAAACACCATCAGCGGCTGGCCGCTGGCGATCAGTGCTTGCAGTTCCGTGGCGGCAATCAGGGTCGTGTAGGTCATGGGTGGAAGCTCCTGGAGGCGCACATCGGCGTGCGGTGGGCGAGAGCACGGGTGAGTGCAAAAAACGTATTTTGTGCCGTGCTCATGCCGCTGGTTGTATCAGTGTTCTTCTGCGGGGGTGTCGGGTGCGGCGCGGGCGCGCAGCACAGTGGCCACAATGCCGCTGCCCACGATCAGCACCATACCCAGCCATCCAATCGGGGGGATCTGATCGTTAAACAACACCACGCTGTAGATGGCAGCGAACACAATGCCCGAGTACTGCAAATTGGCCACCACCAGCGTGCCGCGCGAGGTTTTGGCTGTGGAGTAAGCGCGCGTCATGCACAGCTGCCCTGCAGCCGCCAAAACGCCGATGGGCAGCAACCACAGTGCGGGCCAGCCCGGCCAGGCCGACGTGCCAGTGAAGACCATGGCCACGCCCCCCGCCACAGCAGAGCCCACGGCAAAGTAAAACACGGTACGTGATTCAGGCTCGCCCAATCGCGAAAGCGCCACCACCTGCATGTAGGCAAACGCGGCCGTCATGCCCGACAGCAGACCCACCAGGCCCGCGAACGCCTGGTTCTGGTCCAGGCTGGGGCGCAGCATGAGCACCACGCCCACGAACCCCGTCAGCACCGTGAGGACCAACGAGCCCTGAAATGCCGGGCGCGGGGTGGCAGCAGTGGGGCGCCAGGCCATCAACGCGCCGCCTACCAGGAAGGCGGCAATCCACACGCTGCTCATGTAGTTGAGCGTCATGGCGGTGGCCAGGGGGAGTTTGCCGATGGCGTAGAACCAGGCGCCCAGAGAGGCCACCCCCACCAGGCTGCGCCAGGCATGCATGCCGGGGTAGCGGGTTGCCAGGGCGATTTGTTGGGACCGCGCCAGCATCCACAGGATGGCGATGCCAATGAGGCCGCGGTAGAAGACCAGTTCTGCTGCGTTGAAGTGGGCCGAAGCCATCTTCACGCACACCCCCATGCTGGCAAATATGAAGGCGGCCAACACCATCCAGAGTGCTTGCATGGAACGTGGAACCTGATCAGAGAGTTGAAATAAAAATAGCCGCCGAGGCTGGATTTTCCAGCGCTGGCAGCTATTCTAATGAGAGCGGCGAGGGCACGTCCGTGTTACTGGCGGCGGTTTACCGCTGTATTTGGACGATTGGCTTTTGGCCGCGGATTGGTGAGGAGCCGGGTGGCCTCAGCGTTGAGGCACCGCGCTGCCCATGGTCTGGCGGTACCACTCGTGAAAGTGCTGCATGCCGTCTTCCATGGGGCTCTGGTAGGGGCCGACTTCGTTGTCGCCACGTTCCAGCAAAGCCTTGCGGCCCGCGTCCATCCGTTCGCCGATCTCGTCATCTTCGATGCAGGTTTCCATGTAGGCGGCCTTTTGCGCCTCCACGAATTCGCGCTCAAAGGCTGCGATTTCTTCGGGGTAGTAGAACTCCACCATGTTCAGCGTCTTGGTCGGGCTGATGGGGTGCAGCGTCGAGACCGTGAGCACGTGCGGATACCACTCCACCATGATGTGCGGGTACAGCGTGAGCCAGATGGCTCCGTGCTTTGGTGGCACGCCGTTACGGTACGCCAGCAGGGCTTCATGCCAGCGTTCGTACACGGGGCTGCCGGCCTTGCCAAGGCGGTTGGCCACGCCCACGGTTTGCACCGAATAGTTCTTGCCGAACTCCCAGCGCAGGTCGTCGCAGGTCACAAAGCTGCCCAGGCCAGGGTGGAAGGGGCCGACGTGGTAGTCCTCCAGATAGACCTCGATGAAGGTCTTCCAGTTGTAATTGCACTCGTGCAGCTCCACATGGTCGAGCACGTAGCCGTCAAAGCTCAAATCGGCCTTTGGGCCCATTTGCGCCAAGTCTGCCGCCACGTCGTAGCCGTTGTCTTCAAACAGCAGGCCGTTCCACTCGCGCAACTTGTAGTTGTTCAGGTTCAGGCAGGGGTCGTGCGCAAAGTGCGGCGCACCCAGCAATTCGCCCTTGGGGCTGTAAGTCCAGCGGTGCAGGGGGCACACAATGTTGCCGCCCGCGCTGCCTTTTTGCTGCGTTTGCAGCGAGCCTTTGCCCTTGAGCATCACGGCCTGGCGGTGGCGGCACACGTTGGAGATGAGCTCCACCCCGCCCTGGGCGTTGCGCACCAAGGCACGGCCCTCGCCCTCTTGGGGCAATGCGTAGTAATCGCCCGCGTTGGGTACAGAAAGTTGGTGCCCCACGTAGCGGGGCCCGCGCTGGAAGATGGTCTCCAGCTCGCGCTGGAACAGCGCATCGTCAAAATAGCTCGAAACTGGTAGTTGGCTCGCGGCCTGCTGCAGTTGAAGACTTAAATCAGACATGGGTGACCTGACCTAAAGACTCCCCACAGGGAGAAAGTGCGGGAGGTGCGCAAATGCGCATCTGGAAAAAAGAAACCGGCTAGGGGAGGTAGCCGGCTCGACGAGAATGGGATTATAGACGGTGGGGTTATTCCCGCGCACCCCTTGCGTGTATTGGTGCCGCGGGCTTGACCCAGAGCAGGGTTTGCGCAAGTTCATCACTGCCTGCTGAAAAGCTCTTGGCACTCGCAAACGTGTCCCAAAGGCAAAGCTCTGTGGATGCTGCGCCTAAAATCCCCGGTTTTACCCGCGCCAGCCGCCCACTGCCCATGCCCAAGGCTTCTCCCAAGACCGATCTGCCCAACGAACCCGCCAGCTATGAGCTGGCGCTGGAAGAATTGGAGCAACTGGTTGGCCGCATCGAATCCGGCCAGATGCCCTTGGATCAGATGCTGGCGGGCTATCAGCGGGGCGCTGCCTTGCTGGCGTTTTGCCGCAAGCGGCTCGATGCTGTGCAAGACCAGATCAAGGTATTGGACGAAGGCAGTCTGCAAGCGTGGGGGCAAGAATGAGCGCCGCCATGACTCCTGCATCTCTGGCCGCTTGGGATTTGAACGGGTGGAGCAAGCACCACCTGGGCCGTGTGGAAGACGCGCTGTCCCGCTGGGTGGGCATTGAGGCTCCGGCAGGTCTGGGCGATGCCATGCGCTACGCAGTTCTGGATGGTGGCAAGCGCCTGCGCCCCTTGCTCGTTCTGGCGGCTTACGAGGCGGCCCTCAGCGCCCAATCGACCGCATTGGATGTGACGCAGCGCAGCGGTGCTGATGAAGCCGCTCTGCGCGCGGCGTGCGCTGTGGAACTGATTCACGCGTATTCGCTGGTGCACGACGACATGCCGTGCATGGACAACGATGTGCTGCGCCGTGGCAAACCCACCGTGCACGTGCAGTTTGGCGAGGCCCAGGCTTTGCTGGCTGGCGATGCGTTGCAGGCGTTCGCTTTTGAGCTGCTGACCCCCGACGATGAACGGATTTCAGCCGCTGTGCAGGCCCATCTGTGCCGCCAACTGGCCCATGCCGCAGGCTCGGCTGGCATGGCCGGAGGGCAGGCGATTGATTTGGCAAGCGTCGGCTTGTCACTCACCGAAGACCAATTGCGCCAGATGCACCGCCTCAAGACTGGAGCGTTGCTCGAAGGCAGCGTGATGATGGGCGCGACCTGTGCAGGGGCTCAGGCCACAGCCCGCGCCGCTCTGCAAAACTACGGCGCGGCGGTGGGCCTGGCCTTTCAAGTGGTGGATGACATCCTGGACGTCACGGCAGACTCGGTCACTCTGGGCAAGACCGCGGGCAAAGACGCTGCCAGCGACAAGCCGACCTATGTGTCGCTGCTGGGGCTGGAGCGCGCTCAGCAGTACGCTTCGCAGTTGCTTGAACAAGCCCATGCGGCCTTGGCCGATAGTGGCCTAGCTGACGTGCGCGCCCTGGCGGCTTTGGCTGACATGGTGGTGCGCAGATCGCACTGACTTTTCATCGGGACTGCCTTGCCAGTTGCGTTCAGATTGATGTTTAAATCAGCCGCTAGCGCTTGATATATAAGCGCCGGCAGCTATTAAAAGAATAGTAAATGGCCACGACTTCCTACCCCCTGCTGCAAACCATCAACGATCCGGCAGACGTGCGCAAACTGTCCCGGGCAGACCTCAAGGTGCTGGCCACCGAGCTGCGTGGTTTTGTGCTGGAGAGCGTCTCTCAAACTGGCGGTCATCTCAGCTCTAACCTGGGAACGGTGGAGCTGACCGTGGCCTTGCACCATGTGTTCAACACCCCGGAAGACCGCCTGGTGTGGGATGTGGGCCACCAGACCTATCCGCACAAGATCCTCACCGGCCGCCGCGACCGCATGCACACGTTGCGACAGCTGGGCGGTATCTCTGGTTTTCCGCAGCGGGCTGAGAGTCCGTACGACACCTTTGGCACGGCGCACTCCAGCACCAGCATTTCTGCGGCGCTGGGCATGGCCATGGCTGCCAAGCGCAAGGGGGAAGATCGTTACGCAGTGGCCATCATTGGCGATGGCGCCATGACTGCAGGCATGGCCTTTGAAGCGCTGAACAACGGTGGCGTGACCGATGCGAACCTGCTGGTCATCCTGAACGACAACGACATGAGCATCAGCCCACCCGTGGGTGCGCTCAACCGCTACCTGGCCCAGCTCATGAGCGGCCAGTTCTACGCGGCTGCCAAGAATGTGGGCAAGACCGTGCTGCGGCCGGTTCCGCCGCTGCTGGAGCTGGCCAAGCGCTTTGAACAGCAGGCCAAGGGCATGGTGGTGCCAGCCACGCTGTTTGAAAAGTTCGGCTTCAACTACATCGGCCCCATTGACGGGCACGACCTGGACTCGCTGATTCCCACGCTGGAGAACATCAAGGGCCTCAAGGGCCCGCAGTTCCTGCACGTCGTCACCAAAAAAGGGCAGGGCTACAAGCTGGCCGAGGCAGACCCGGTGGCTTACCACGGCCCTGGCAAGTTCGACCCGGCCGTGGGCCTGGTCAAAAGCACGGCTGCACCCAAGCAAACCTTCACCCAGGTGTTTGGTCAATGGTTGTGCGACATGGCTGCGCAAGATGGCCGACTGGTGGGCATCACGCCCGCGATGCGCGAAGGCTCGGGCATGGTGGAGTTTGAAAAGCGCTTCCCTGACCGGTACTACGACGTCGGCATCGCCGAGCAGCATGCAGTGACGTTTGCCGCCGGTATGGCGTGTGAAGGCGTGAAGCCGGTCGTGGCGATCTACTCCACCTTCCTGCAGCGTGCGTACGATCAGTTGATCCACGACGTGGCCCTGCAAAACCTGCCCGTCGTATTCGCACTGGACCGCGCGGGGCTGGTGGGCGCTGATGGCGCGACGCACGCGGGTGCGTACGACATTCCTTTTGTGCGCTGCATTCCCAACATGAGCATGGCTTGCCCTGCGGATGAGCGCGAGTGCCGCCAGCTGCTCAGCACGGCTTTTGAACAAGACCACCCGGTTGCCGTGCGTTACCCGCGCGGCAGCGGCGCAGGTGTGGCCCCCCTGGCTTCGCTCGAAGGCTTGCCCTTCGGCAAGGGGGAGATCCGCCGTGAACGCGTGGCGACGGATGACCTCGCCGCGCCGCGTGTGGCCATCCTGGCCTTCGGCACCTTGCTGTACCCCGCACTGCAGGCAGCGGAATCGTTGAACGCTACCGTTGTCAACATGCGCTGGGCCAAGCCGCTCGACGTGGATCTGCTACTGCAGGTCGCTTCTCAGCACGATGCACTGGTGACCGTGGAAGAGGGCGCCATCATGGGCGGTGCGGGCAGCGCCGTCACGGAAGCCTTGAATGTTGCGGGCATTACCTTGCCTGTACTGCAGCTCGGTTTGCCAGATGTGTTCATTGAGCACGGCGACCCCGCGAAGCTACTCGCCCTGCAGGGCTTAGATGCCGATGGCATCCAACAGTCCATCGCCAAGCGGTTCTTTGCAACGGCAGAGGGCTGACTGCCCGCTGCGGACATTGTTCCGCACGTCAGCATGTGCAGCGCTCCACGTGGCCAACTTGGTCTTGCTGCAGGGGGCTGCTCAAAGTTCTGCATCGCCGCGCTCTGATTTGCGCACCGGCACCTTCTACCTCCACTCGGTAGGGTGGAATGCTGCGCGCGTGCGAAACAAGCTTGCAAAACCCTGAAAGGCAGCCGAGACATCGGGGTTTTCGCGGGATAACCCGCAAAGTTCGCCGCCCGCAAGTTTTTACAATGCAGATTCAATTCGCACGTACCGGTCAGTGCTTGGTTCAAGTATCTGCCGTCGAGCGGTGTGGTCATCACTCAGGAAAGATTTACATGGATCGTCGTTCCATCATCAAACAGGCCGGTATTGCCGGTGTGCTCGCCGCAGGTATTGCCCCGGCCGTTCACGCCCAGGCCACCGTGCGTTGGCGCCTTGCTTCCAGCTTCCCCAAGTCGCTGGACACCATTTTCGGTAGCGCCGAAATGTTTGCGAAAACGGTACGCGCTCTGTCCGGCGGCAAGTTCGAAGTGTCGGTGCATGCAGCCGGTGAATTGATGCCGGCCTTCGGCGTGGTGGACGCGCTGCAGAGCAGCACGATCGAGATGGCGCAGACCGCCCCGTACTACTACACCGGCAAGAACTCCATCTTCGCCTTTGGCTGCGCCGTGCCTTTCGGCCTGACAGCCCGCCAGATGGATGCCTGGATGGACCACGGCAACGGCCGCAAGTTGATGGACGCGTTCTACGCCAACTACAACATCAAGAGCCGCAGCGCTGGCAACACTGGCACCCAAATGGGTGGCTGGTACCGTAAAGAAATCAAGACCGTGGCCGACCTCAAGGGCCTGAAGTTCCGCATGGGTGGCGGTTTGTTCGGCGAAGCCATGCAAAAGCTGGGTGTGGTGCCGCAAAACATGCCTGCGGGTGACGTGTACCAGGCCCTTGAAAAGGGCACGCTGGACGCTACTGAGTTCGTCGGTCCTTACGACGATGAAAAGCTGGGCTTCAACAAGGTGGCACCGTTCTATTACTACCCCGGCTGGTGGGAAGGTGGCGCTGAACTGGAGTTCTTCATCAACGCGAAGGCTTACGCCGCGTTGCCCGCTGAGTTCCAGGCCATCGTCGATGCCGCCACCACCGTGGCTGCCCGCGACATGACGGCAAAGTACGACGCCTTCAACCCCATCGCTCTCAAGCGCCTGGTGGCCGCGAAGACCCAGCTCAAGGCCTTCCCCAAGGAGATCATGGACGCTGGCTACAAGGCCTCGATGGAAGTCTTTGCCGAGCACGAAGCCAAGTCGCCCGAGTTCAAAACCATCCACCAGGACATGCGCGCCTTCCAGCGTGACCAACTGCTGTGGGCTCGTTACTCCGAGCTGCGTTTTGACAATTACATGACCGGCGTGAAGCTGTAAATGTGTTGTCTGGGGCTGTTTTGGCAGACCCGGTTTTATTTTTCGATCCGGTAGCCTGGGCTGTACACCCTGCAGCACAGATGCCGGTTTTTTTTGGGCCCGTCATGTGCCAAAAGCGCATGTGTATTGAAGGAAAATCACCATGGATCGTCGTTCCCTGATCAAAAAGACCGGTATCGCCGGTGTGCTCGCTGCCGGCATTGCTCCAGCCGTGCATGCCCAAGCCACGGTTCGCTGGCGCCTGGCATCCAGCTTCCCCAAGTCGCTGGACACCATCTATGGCTCTGCGGATGTGTTTTCCAAGGCCGTCAAGGAAATGTCGGGCGGTAAGTTCGAGGTGTCTGTGCATGCCGCAGGCGAACTGATGCCCGCGTTTGGTGTGGTGGATGGCGTTCAAAACGGCACGGTCGAAATCGCTCACACGGCTCCTTACTACTTCTTCGGCAAGAACGAAGCGTTTGCCATTGGCGGTGCGATTCCCTTCGGCATGAACTCCCGCCAACTCACGGCCTGGATGGTCGATGGCAACGGTACCAAGCTGATGCGCGAGTTTTATGCTCAGTACAACATCGTGAACTTCCTGGGTGGCAACACCGGCGCGCAGATGGGCGGCTGGTTCCGCAAGGAAGTGAAGTCGCCTGAAGACATCAAGGGCCTGAAGTTCCGCGTGGGCGGCTTTGCTGGCAAGGTGATCGAGCGCATGGGTGGTGTGCCACAGAACATCCCTGGCGGCGAAATTTACCAAGGCCTGGAAAAGGGCACCATTGATGCTGCAGAGTGGATCGGCCCATACGACGATCTGAAGCTGGGCTTCAACAAGGTGGCTCCGTTCTACTACTACCCCGGCTGGTGGGAAGGTAGCCTGAATCTGGAGTTCTACGTGAACCAGAAGGCTCTGGAAAGCCTGTCTGCCGAGAACCGCGCGATTGTGCGGGCTGCTGCGCATGAAGCCCATGTCACCACACAAGCCCGCTACGACGCCCGCAACCCCGGCGCCCTCAAGCAACTGGTGGCCGCCAAGACCAAGGTCGTGCCCTTCCCGCAAACGGTGCTGGACGCTTCGTTCAAAGCCACCATGGGTCTGTATGCCGACCTCGACAAGAGCAACCCAGACTGGAAGAAGATCTACGCTGACTACCGCAATTTCCAGCGCGATCAGATCCTCTGGTTCCGCTTTGCGGAGTCGCGTTTCGACAGCTTCATGTCGTCGCAAAAGCTCTGATTGCAAACGGGTGGTCTAGCGCCACTCCGGGCATGCAAAACCCCGCCAAAGCTTTGGGCTTTGGCGGGGTTTTTTTGTGGGTGCGTGCTGTAGAGGGGCCTGCGACCTCGATGAAGAGAGAGGTGCGAAACGTCCTGATCCTTGAGTGGCCGGCGAGGTTGTATAGCCCCTCAACATAACCCTCTGCGTATGCCGTCCTAGAGTGGGCCAGGGAAGGCATTCAGGGGTGCGTATCCCAGACACAGGCGCTGCCAGGCGTCCCATGCCTCTTGCAGTGATGTCTCGGCCTTGGTGGTCGCGCTCCATTCATATGCCAGTGCTGCCGCGTTTGCTCCGTAACCATGAATGGCGGTGAATGTGCGCTGGCGATATGGGTAGTCGCTGGCGTTGCATCGACGATGTGAACTGATGTAGCTCGCACCCCCCAAAAGAAAACCCGCCAGTGGCAACACTGGCGGGTTTTCAAATTGAGCATGATGGCAAGACCCTTGCAGGCCTTGCCATGGTCATCAGTTCTTCTTCTCAGCGTCCTGCGACAGAGATTCCTGCATGGCCTTCAGAGGATCATCTTCGGCTGCTGGGGCCTCTGATCCGGGCATGCCAGCCGTGGGATCAGCCTGCTCCATGGGTGCTGGCATGTTGGCTTCCATTTCGAGGCGAACCTTGTCCAGGTCATACACCTCGGCCTTGTCCAGCCCGCTCGAAACAATGCCAGGGAAGGCAATCACCAGGGCCACCATCAGGATCTGGATGCACAGGAAGGGAATGGCGCCCCAGTAAATCTGGGTCGTAGTCACGGGCGCAATCATCTTCTTGGTGACCTTGTCCATGTATTCCTTGGCTGGAGCCACGCTGCGCAGATAGAACAGCGCGAAGCCGAAGGGAGGGTGCATGAACGATGTCTGCATGTTGATGGCCAGCAGCACACCGAACCAGATCAGGTCAATGCCCAGTTTGTCGGCCACGGGGGCGAGCAGAGGCACCACGATGAACGAGAGTTCAAAGAAGTCCAGGAAGAACGCCAGGAAGAACACCATGATGTTCACGACGATCAGGAAGCCCAGCTGGCCGCCTGGCAGGCCCGACAGCAGATGTTCCACCCACAGCGGGCCATCCACGCCCTGGAAGGTCAGGCCGAAGATGGTGGCGCCCACCAGAATGAACACCACGAAGCACGACAGTTTGGTGGTGGTGTTGAGGGCTTGCGTCAGCAGGCTCATCGACAGACGACCACGAATGACGGCCATGACGATGGCACCCAGCGCACCCATCGCACCGCCTTCGGTAGGTGTTGCCACACCCAGGAAGATCGTGCCCAGCACCAGGAAGATCAGCAGCAGGGGGGGAATCAGCACGAACGTCACTCGTTCAGCCGCACGCGACAGCAGGCCCAGGCGAGTGATCTTGTTGAAGCTGGCGGCAACGAAAGCCAGGGCCACGCCGAAGCACATGGACACCACGATGGTTTCGTCCAGAGCGACCTTGTCTACGGCTTCGCCCGACCACCATGTGTGCAGTGCAGGCATGTTCTTGGCGACGTAGATGGAGGCTGCCGTGCAGATGGCAGTCAACACCAGCAGCGATGGAACACCGCTCTTGCCGTTGTCTTCGCGCAGCGTACGTGCCTCCGGGGGCAGTGCAGGCACCCACTGGGGTTTGATCACTGCCAGCAAGATGACATACAGGGCGTAGAAGCCGGTGAGCATCAGACCAGGCAGGAAGGCGCCTTTGTACATGTCACCCACGCTGCGACCCAGCTGGTCGGCAATGATGATGAGCACCAGCGAAGGGGGAATGATCTGTGCCAGAGTGCCAGAGGCGGCAATCACACCGGCCGCGAGCCGTCGGTCATAGCCGTACCGCAGCATGATGGGCAGCGAGATCAGACCCATCGAAATCACCGAGGCGGCCACCACGCCGGTGGTTGCAGCGAGCAGGGCGCCCACAAAAATCACGGCCAGAGCCAGACCGCCGCGGATAGGGCCGAAGAGCTGACCAATGGTGTCCAGCAAGTCTTCGGCCATGCCGCTTCGCTCAAGGATCAATCCCATGAGCGTAAAGAACGGAATGGCCAGCAGCGTGTCGTTCTGCATGATGCCGTAGATACGCAGCGGCAAGGCCTGCAGCAGCGCCTCGGGCAATACGTTCAGCTCGATGCCGATGAAGGCGAAGAAAAGGCCGCAAGCTCCCAGGCTGAAGGCGACCGGAAAGCCGACCAGCAAGAAGCAGATGAGCCCCGCAAACATGATGGGGGCGAGGTTATGGGCAATAAATTCCATGGTGTGTGTCTCCCGCTCTTAGGCTTTGGCCTTGTTGCTGCCGTTGCCCTTGGCTGCTTCTGCCAGCTTGCGGATGGATTCGGCCAGTTCTTCTTCTGCCGTCTTTTCTGCTTTCTTGGCAGTGGGGTCTTCGATCAAACCCTTCAGGAAAGCCAGGCGCTTGATCAGTTCAGAAACGCCTTGCAGCCACAGCAAGCCGAAGCCCAGAGGCATCATCAGATACACGGGCCAGCGGATCAGGCCGCCAGCGTTGCTGGACATTTCGCCCGACACAAAAGCGCGGGTGAAGAAGGGAATGCCGTACCACAGCACGGCCATGCACATGGGCGTGAGGAAGACGATGTAGCCAAACACGTCGATCCAGATCTGGGTGCGCTTGGAAAAGCGGCTGGAAACCACGTCCACTTTCACGTGCTCGCCCTGCAGCAGCGTGTAGCCAGCAGCCAGCAGGAACGATGCAGCGAACAGGTACCACTGCACTTCCAGAAAACCGTTGGAACTGACGTTGAACACTTTGCGAACCACTGCGTTCACACCGCTGATGAAGGTGGAACCGAGGATCAGCCAGATCACGTATTTACCGACTTGGGTGTTAAGCCAGTCGATCCCTCTTGATAACTTCAATAGAGCCTGCATGGTGTCTCCAATAAAAAGGCTTTGCCTACAACGCGCGGTCCGCGGCAGCTGATAGCCAGCGCGGAGCCCGAACTTTTTGCACGGCGCGATTCTACGGAGCACTGTAGGCCGAGTCTGACAGCAGCGTGACGGTGTTATCCCTTTGTCAGCTTTGATTTTTCAGCTATCAAAAACGTAGCAATTAGGGTTTCTTCCTATGCGCAGAAGGACGCTTGGGGCGCGTGAAATCCCACCAGGGCAGGACGTTGCTCATCGCCAGCACCTGCCCGCTGTGCATGGGTGAATACCCGGGCAAGCTCGCCAAGTGGTCTTGCCAGACCCGCGTGAGCAGCAATTCCCGAAGCGCTCGGGTGGCTGGTTGCTCCAGCGTTGCCTTCAGGCAGGCCAGGTGGTAGCGCTCGTCTACCAGAGGGACAAAGTCCAGCCCGCGCGCGCGAGCTGCCATCTCGATCCCCAGGCCCGTGTCAGCCGCACCGCTGACCACGGCCTGTGCCACCGCGGTGTGCGAGGTTTCATCGCGTTCAAAACCCGCAATGTGCTGGCCTGTGAGCCCTTCCTGCGCCAGCAGGTCTTCCAGCAGCACGCGGGTGCCGCTGCCCAGGGGGCGGTTGGCAAAGCGGGCTCCGGTGCGGGCCACGTCCGTGAGGGACTGCAGGCCGAGTGGATTGCCCTTGGCAACGATCAGCCCCTGCGTGCGCCGCGCAAAGCCGATGATTTTGTGCAAGCCCGGCTGCAGCAGCGGTTTGTAGGTGCGTGCAGCCAGTGAGGTGGCTGCAGGTTGTTCCAGCGTGTGAAAGCCGGCGAGTGTGCAGCGGCCTTCGTTGAGTGCGCGGATGGCGTCCACGCTGCCGGTGAAGCGAATGTCAAGATGCAGTGCACCGGAAGTGCCCGGTGTGGCCGCATGCGCGCGCAGCGATGCCAGCGCGTCGTCGTGGCTGGCATACATGGTGAGCACGTGGGCGCTGTCGTCAAAGGCCACCGCGAAGGCGCGCTCCAGGTCGGCGTGCAGGGCGGCAATCTGGGGGGCCAGCCGCGCCTGCGCCTGCCGCTCTGCCCACAGCAGCTTGGTGCCAAATTCACTGAGCTGGGCCGATTGCCCCTTGCCCCAGATGATGAGTTCTCCACCCAGTTGCTCTTCCCACCGCTTGAGGGCCCCCCACACGTGTCGGTACGACATGCCCAGCGTGCGCGCTGCGGCCGAGATGGAGCCCTGCTGCGCCACGGCTTCCAGCATTTCAGGCAAAGGGTTGCGAATCTGGGCATCGCCCGCGTCGCGGCTCAGGGTGTAGTGGAGTTGGATCCTATGCACAGGATTACATATCGCTGGAGATTGGCTGGGTGCATACGATAGTCGAATCCATGTCCACTCTCACCGAAAGCGCGACAACAGCGCTGCAACTCACTTTTTCTGCCGACCCCGCGCTGTGGACCATCGTCGGCCGCTCCCTGTCGGTCAGCGCCACTGCGTGCTTGCTGGCCTGTGGTGCTGGCCTGGTGCTGGGCGCGTGGCTAGGTGTGGCCCGGTTTGCCGGGCGTGGCGCTGTGCTGGCTGTGCTCAACACCTTGCTGGCGGTGCCTTCGGTGGTAGTGGGGCTGGTGGTGTATTTGCTGCTGTCGCGCAGCGGGCCGTTGGGTAGCTGGGGCTGGTTGTTCACCATCAAGGCCATGGTGCTGGCCCAGGCAGTGTTGGTGCTGCCTGTGGCCACGGCGCTGACCCGGCAGATGGTGGAAGACGCAGACCGTGCCCATGGCGAGCAGTTGCGCTCCCTCGGCGCCAGCCCCTTGCTGCGCAGCCTGCTGCTGGCCTGGGATGAGCGCTATGCCTTGCTCACCGTGCTGCTGGCATCGTTTGGGCGTGCCATTTCTGAAGTGGGCGCGGTGATGATCGTGGGCGGGAACATCGACGGTTTCACGCGCGTCATGACCACTGCGATTGCGCTGGAGACCAGCAAGGGGGACCTGCCCCTGGCCTTGGCGCTGGGCATGATTTTGCTGGCCGTGGTGCTGGCCCTGAATGTGGTGATTGCGCTGCTGCGCCGCTGGCGCGAGCGGGTGGACGGCAGTGCGGCAGACTTGCCGGTGGGGGTGACCGCATGAGTGGCATGCCTCCCAGCGCCGGCTCCCGCTGGCTCATGGATTTGCGGGGCGTGGATGTGCGCTTTGGTCGCGTGCACGCGCTGTCTGGCATCACGCTGCGCATCGCGCCGGGGGAGCGGGTGGCCCTGGTGGGTGCCAACGGCAGCGGTAAAAGCACCTTGCTGCGCGTGTTGCATGGGCAGGTGCCGGCCAGTGCCGGAACCTGCATTACCGCCTTGCCACACCAGCAGGCCATGCTGTTTCAGCGGCCTCACATGCTGCGCACCAGTGCGCAAAACAATGTGGCCCTGGGCCTGTGGCTGCGTGGCAGCCGCTGGGGCATGGCCCGAAAAGCGGCGCTGGCGGCGCTGCAGCGGGTCGGGCTGGAATCCATTGCACAGCAAAACGCCCGCACCTTGTCGGGCGGGCAACAGCAGCGTGTGGCACTGGCCCGCGCCTGGGCGCTGCAGCCAGATGTATTGCTGCTGGACGAGCCCACGTCCAGCCTGGACCCCCATGCCAAGCGCGAGGTGGAGCGCATGATGGCTGACTTTGCCAACGCACACGCCGAACAGGGGCGCGCTCAGCCCATGACCATGCTGTTCAGCAGCCACAACCTGGGGCAGGTCAAGCGCCTGGCCAGCCGGGTGATTTATCTGGAGCACGGGCAACTGGTTGCCGATTTGCCCGTGCATGACTTTTTCAATGGCCCACTGCCCGAGGCCGCACGTCTTTTTGTCAAAGGAGAACTGGTATGAGTCAATTCAAGGTTTATCTGGCTCTGAAGCCCATCCATCAAGCGCTGGCAGCTATGCTTTTTGTAGCGTCTGGCGCGGTGTCAGCGCAGTCCATCACGATGGCATCGACCACCTCGACCGAGCAGTCGGGGCTGTTCTCGCACCTGCTGCCTGAGTTCAAGAAGGCCAGCGGCCTGGATGTGAAGGTGGTTGCGCTGGGCACCGGCCAGGCGCTGGACACGGCCCGCCGTGGCGATGCTGATGTGCTGTTTGTGCACGACCAGGTGGCTGAAGAAAAGTTTGTGGCCGATGGCTGGGGGGTGAGGCGCTACCCGGTCATGTACAACGACTTCATTCTGGTGGGCCCCAAGGCGGACCCCGCGGGCGCCAAGGGCAAGGACATCGTGGAAGCCCTCAAGAAGCTGGCGGCGGGCAATGCCAACTTCGTATCGCGCGGCGACAAGAGCGGCACCCACGCGGCTGAGCTGCGTTACTGGAAGCTGTCGGGCGCTGATGCGGCCAAGGGCAGCGGCTACAAGGAGTGCGGTTGCGGCATGGGCCCCGCGCTGAACATCGCTGCCTCCAGCGGCGCCTACGCGCTGGCAGACCGTGGCACCTGGCTCAACTTCAAGAACCGTGCGGATTTGGCCATTTTGGTGGAAGGCGACGCCCGTCTGTTCAACCAGTACGGTGTGATGGTGGTGAACCCCGCCAAGCACGCCCATGTGAAGGCGCAGGACGCGCAGAAGTTTGTGGACTGGATCGTGTCGCCCACCGGTCAGGCTGTGATTGCCAGCTACAAGATTGGCGGCGAACAGCTGTTCTTCCCTAACGCGCCAAAGTGAGCGCCATGCCTGCAACCCGTTTGAACGCGTGGGGAGCGTCTTGGCCGATGCTCGGAGCGGCTGTGCTGTCGGGCTGCGCCATGCAGCAGGGCGCAGCACCCGTGAAAGCCCCTGCGGCCGGGGCTGACCCGGTGCAGGTGTATGCGGCAGGCAGCCTGCGCGATGCGCTCACCGAGATCGCACGCGACCATGAGGCCCGCACGGGCCAGAAGGTGGTGCTGACCTTTGCCGCATCGGGCCTGCTGCGGGAACGCATTGAGCAAGGCGCACCCGCCCAGGTGTTTGCTTCGGCCGATACGAAGCACCCACAGCGCCTGGCCAACCAGGGGCAGTGGCAAGCTCCCGTCGTTTTCACGCGCAACACCTTGTGCGCGCTGGCGCAGAGTGCGGTGGCGGTGACCCCCGACACTTTGCTCAGCACCATACTGCAGCCCCAGGTGCGGCTGGGCATTTCTACTCCCAAGGTAGATCCGGCGGGCGACTACGCCTGGGCTTTGTTCCAGAAGGCCGAGGCGCTGCAGCCGGGCGCCACTGCGCGCCTGGAGGCCAAGGCGCTTCAACTCACAGGTGGTGCCAATTCAGCGCAAGCTCCGGCCGGTCGCAACACTTATGCGTGGGTGATGGAGCAGAACCGCGCGGATGTGTTTCTGACCTATTGCACCAACGCCGTGGCAGCGCGGGCTGAAGTGCCCAGTCTGCAGGTAGTGGCCGTGCCCGAGGCCTTGCAAGTGGGGGCGGCTTATGGCCTCACGGTGCGCGCTGGTGCGCCTGCCCAGGCACAGGCGTTTGCCCAGGCGGTGTTACAGCCCCCGGCGCAGGCCGTGCTTCGTCGGTTGGGCTTTGCTGCACCCTGAGGCGCGCAAGGCTATTTCCCGGTCAGTTCCAAGCGCTGTGCCTTCTTGTGGGGCACAGCGCTTTTTCATTGGAGAAGCGGGCCTGGTGGCTTTGTCAATCGTCGTCCCGCCCGTGGCTGCTGCGCCAGATGGCACGCACCAGCCAAAGACCGCACACGACTGCCCCCAGGAACCCGAGAAAGCCGAACGCTGGCAGGCCAAACAGCGTGGGCCCTGCCTGTACCGTCATGACGATGGAGGATCCGATGATCAGCGCGGCAATTACCAGGGCCATGGCCAGCCGGTTGGCCGAGCGATCAATCTGGTCGCCCACGCGCTTGAGGTGGGCCAGTTCAATGCCTACCTGCACCCGGCCACGTCGCGCGTTGCGCAGCAGGCGGCCCAGGTCGTCCGGCAAGCGCTCCAGCGTGCTCAGCGCTTGCCGCACCGACTGCCAGGCACGCCCCGCCAGGGCGCGCGGCTGGTAGCGTGCCCCCACCACTTGCTTGAGCAAGGGCAGGGCTTCGGATGCCATGTGAAAGTTCGGGTCCAGGTTGCGGCCCATGCCTTCCAGTGAAATGAAGGCTTTGATGAGCAGGGCCAGATCGGAAGGCAGCGCCAGCCGGTGGTCACGCAGAATGGCCGTCACATCGGCCAGCATCTGGCCCAGGCGCAATTGGGCCAGGGGCACGCCGTGGTATTGGTCCACAAAGGCCTCGATCTCGGTCTCCAGCTGGCCGATCTGCACTCCCGGCTCATCACCCGTCCAGTCCAGCAGCACATCGGCCACGGCCTGGGGTTGGTGCTCTACCAGGCCCAGCAGCAGTTGCAGCAACTCGTCGCGACGGCGTTGCGACAGCCGCCCAATCATCCCGAAGTCGATGAATGCGATGCGGTTGCCCGGCAGGTAAAACACATTGCCGGGATGGGGGTCTGCGTGGAAGACGCCGTCTTCCACAATCATCTTGAGCACGGCGTGAGCGCCGCGTTGGGCGAGCAGCGTGCGTTCAAAACCCGCCTCGGGCGTGAGAGCTTCCAGATGGTTGCCCGGAACCCCGTCGATGAAGTCCTGCACGTTCACTCGTTCGCGCGTGTGAGTCCAGTACACCTTGGGGATGGCGATGAAGCCCAAGGGCGCCATGTTGGCGGCAATGCGCTCGGCATGGCGGCATTCGCCGGCCAGGTCCAGCTCACGCTTGAGCGAACGGGCAAATTCGCGCACCAGTTGCTGGGGGCGGTAGGGCTTGAGTGTGGGCAGCTCGGCCTCTGCCAGCGCCGCTAGGCGCAGCAACAGGCGCAGGTCGGCCTCGATCGTGTCGGCAATACCGGGGCGGCGAATCTTGACAATGACTTCGGTGCCGTCGTGCAGGCGCGCCCGGTGGACTTGCGCGATGGAGGCTGCGGCCAGCGGCGTGGTGTCAAACCATGCGAACACAGCCTCGGGCTCGTCGCCCAGGTCTTCACGCAATTGCGGGCGCAGTGCGTCAATCGGCAGGGCGGGTACGTGGCTGTGCAGCTTCTCGAACTCGGCAATCCACTCCGGGCCAAACAGGTCGGCCCGTCCCGCGAGGATCTGGCCAAACTTCACGAACGTGGGCCCCAGTTCCTCCAGCGCCAGCCGCACCTGCACGGGGGGCTCCAGCCGCGCCAGTTCGGCGGCGTGGGGCCAGTTCAGCACCTGCCCGGCGCGCTCCAGCCGGTCTGCCAGGCCCAGGCGGCGCACGGTGTCGCCAAAGCCGTGGCGCACCATCACGCCCAGAATTTCCTTGAGGCGGCCCAGGTCTCGCGCGGTGTCCAGAGTCTCGATCAGCATCTGTCGATGATAGTGCGCAAGGGGCGGGGGAGGGGGCCCCGGCACGGCCCCGGCATTTACCCGCCCAGGGTTGGCTTGTTCACCATCAGAAAGAACACCACGGCCATGGCCACAAACGCGGGGTAACCCAACCACTCCCACCAGCGAGCGCAGCGCCGATAGGCAGCGGGCGGTGCGCTGCCCTCGGCGGCGGCTTGCTGGGCCATGTCGCGCATGCGCAGCTGCAGCCACACCACGGGCAGCCAGCACAGCCCGGCCAAGGCATACAGAGCCAGTGACCAGGCCAGCCAGGGCGTGCTCAGCGGCCACCCTGCAAGGTAGGCCATGGCCAAACCGGTGGCTGGCTGGATCAGCACCGTGGGGGTGGTGAACCACCAGTCAGCACGCACGACCAGCTTCGTCACCACGGCCTGCGCCTGCACATTGCCGCTGCGGTTGGTGAAGAACATATAAAACGCGGAGCCCAGCCCGGTGCCCACCATGAGCACGCTGGAGACGATGTGCAGCCACTTGAGTAGCAGGTACAGATTCATGTGGAGTGGTTCAAGACGGCTGCCGAGTGGGGGATGGCGCGGTGGGCCGCGCAGGGCTGGCTGGCGAAGCGCGCCAAAGTACCCACAAGATGGCGGTAATGGGCAGGTTCTTGGTCAGCGGGCCCAGGGGGTGCAGCCACCAGCTGGGGTCGATGGCGGTGGCGGCCAGCGTCATGCCGATCATCACCGCAAGCGCTGTGGCATAGGCCATGCGCGACGGGCGCCAGGCCAGCCACAGGCCGATGACAGCATCCACCGCGGCACCAGCCAGCACCACGGCCGTGGCCCAGCGTTGAAGGGGCCGGGGCAGCTTGGCGAGCAGATCCAGGCTTTGGCCGTGAAGCTCCCACACACTGACAAATGCGGTGGCAAGCCACACCACGACCAGGCTGTAGCGAAGGAGGCCGAGGGAGGGGGCCGCTTTGGTCTTGGCGCTCATGGACGGTGTGCGGGCGGGGTAGCGTTTGACGCCACGGCCTGAGTGGATTGCTGGCGCTGCCACGCGGCAATCTCTGGGGCATGGACCGCCAGAAACTGGGCCAGCCGTGCAAACCGCTGCCTGGTCTTGCGTTCGAATACCCAGCGTACAAGTGGCTCCAGAATCCAGCGCAGCCATGCCGGGCCCACGTCAACGGTGTAGGTGTAGATGAGCAGTGAGCGGTCTGGCCCATCGGGCAGGTGTCGCATGGAGGCTGCCCATTGCGTGAACGGAAACGAGCGCCCGATCATCTTGGCTGCTGCGAGGGTGGGGCTGTGGTAGCTGACAAACTGCGTGCGCATGGACAGTGCCCGCAGCGCGCCAGCCCCGGTGTTTTCTGATATGGCGCCCACGCTGGGGCAGGGCGCGCCATGCTGTACCTGGGTGCGGCTGACCAACGAATCCCATTGCCCCCGCCAGTGGTGGTAGTGGAAGGCGTCAAAAGCCAAATCGGCCCGCGCGGGCATGGAAAAGATCAGTTTCTGGTGGGCCATGCGTTGTTCAGTGCGAGGCGTTTTCTTCTACAACGTCAGTCTGCATGCCCCATTTGGCAAATTCAGGCGCAAAGGCGTTTAGCGGGAGCAGGCCGGTGCTGGTCCAAGCCCCTGAAGGCATTTGCTGTCCCTCGGCCAGCTGGCGCGCCAGCAAGATGGCGGCCATGCAGGGAATTTCGGGGCCATGGTCGTGGTCTGCGGCAATGTGCCAAGCCCTGCAGCGGGGCTGGGCCTGGGCATCAAGGCCACTGACTCGCACCACCATGCCGTCCAGTGGCGTGCCCAGGGCGTCGAACAGCCCTCCGCCTCGGTGCATGAGCGCTGCCAGCTTTTCAGGCTGCTGGAGCCAGCCCCACTGGCGCAGCCTGGCCAAGGCGCTGAAGGCGCTTTGCGCCAGGCCCACTTCCAGCGCCGCCCGAAAGCTCACGCGTTGCGTGACTTGGTAGTGAGATGGAAACAGCTCCAGGTCGGGGATGTCACACACCGCGCCCCGGCGGGGGCGCAGGCGTTGGAAAGACATTGGCGTGGGATCAGCCCATCCCAGGCGCGTTTGCCAGCGCCCGTTTTCCCACACGGGAATCGGTACGCCGCAGTAGCTCAGCACTGCGGCCAGCGTTGCTTCTCCTCGCGGGGCGCGCTGCGCCGGGGCGATGCAGATGTCAATTGTGTCGATGCTGCGCCAGCCGCTGCACAAGGCATCCACCACGGCTGAAGACAGTGCTGGAACCGTGCTGGCACCCGTTACCGCGGTACGGCCCGCACTTGAAAACGCGCCGTGCATGGCTGCCGGAAAATCGCACACAAACCGCCGTCCGTCGGCCAGGTCAATGTAATGGCAGCCGGCCTGCGCTGCGGCCTGTGCTACGCCGTAGGCCTGTGCCTGAAAAGGCCCTGCGGTGTGGATGACGAGACCGATGTCGAGGGCCCTGAGCTGCTGTGCCAGGTCGGGGGCTTCGTGGTTCAGCGCCACACCTTGCGTGTGGTGACCTACGGTGTCAGCCAGCGCCTGGGCTTTGCTGGCATTGCGGCCAGCGATCAGAAGGTGGATTTGCGGGTGCCCCGCCAGTGCTTTGCAGATGCGGGTGCCAAAGTTGCCGTAGCCGCCCAGTACCAATACGTTCATCGCGGTCAATCGGGGGCTCCTGGTCAGGTCGGGAAGGGGGAGTGACAAGCCTGTATTTTGACCGGCCAGGCCTGCGGTTCAGAGCACAGAAAAAACGGCAGGTGTGAGGTGCGATGTTTTTGCTGAATCACAGAGGCATTGGTGCCGGGGCAGCTCCGTAATGTCAGCAGGGCGATAGGCCTGGTGCCACAGGGGCACATCCTCTGGCGACATGGCCTTGCTGAAGAAATACCCTTGCACGTTCCCGATGCCACTTTCCAGCACGGATTGGAGCTCCTGCTCCGTCTCCACGCCTTCCACAACCACCTCCAGCTGCAGGTCTCTTGCAAGCCGCACGACATGGCGCAGCAGAGACTGGCGACGGGGGTCTTGTGGCAGCTGACGCACAAACAGGCGGTCGCACTTGATGCCGCTGATGGGCAGGTCGGCCAGAACCCCCAGCGATGAATAGCCGGCCCCAAAGTCGTCCATGAAGACGCCCACACCAAGTGTTCGCAAGTCATTGATGGCCTGCACCATGTGCGTACCGCAGGCAATGATGGCGTGCTCGGTCATCTCCAGTTGCAGCGTGCCCCAGGGCAGGCCGCGCCGCTGGAGTTTGGCGCCCAGCCATTGGGCAAAGTCGGGCTCCAGCAGCGTGACAGGCGCCACATTCACACACACCTTGCTGTGCTGCATGCCCTGGGCCATCCAGCTCTCGGCGGCGTCCAGCGCATTGGCCAGAACCAGTCGGTCAACCTGGCTGGTTTTGCCTTGCAGCTCGCAGACCAGAAGGAAGGCGTCCGGGCTCAGGGGGCCCAGCAGTGGATCATTCAGGCGCAGAAGCGCCTCGTAGTGAACCTGCGGCGCATGCAAATTGACGATGGGCTGGAAGTGCAGCGTGAGACTTCCGCGATTCAGAAGCCTGGGGAGGTGGTCGGCAATCAGGGAGAGATGTACGTCGTGCTCCGGCGGATTTTGGTGGGCTGGAGCCACACGCATGAGCGACAAGCCCAGCCGCTGTAGCTGTTGGCGCACCTGGTCAGAGCGGATGTTTCGGAATTGATCTACCGCCAAGGCGAAGGTAATCACCAGCAGCACAGCCAGCAGCGCCAGGCCGTTGTCTGGATTGGTGGTGGTTGGTTTCTGCAAGGGGAAGCAGTTCACCAGCAACCAGTGCAATACCAGGATGGCGCCACCGCTGATGAGGTTGTCTCGCCAGTTCTGCGGCGCATAACGCTGTGTGAGCGAGCTCATCTTGCCCGCGCGGTGCCGAATGGCGGTGTAGCAGGCGACGCCAGCCGCCGTGGCAATGCTCAGCACGATGGCCAGACCATTCACCTCAGCGAAATGGGCTACGTAGCTGCGGGCAAGCAGAAAGTGTCCGGCCATCATGCCCAATGCGAGCAACAAGCCTGCAGGCAGAAGGTTGCGCACGCTGGTGCTGGTGCTCAGCGTGGGGATGGTGACTCGGGCGCTGAACACCATGACCAGCAAGCAGCCCAGCGCGGGCACCAGTTCCAAGGCCACATGGAATAGCTCGCCGTACATGAACAGGCCAACCACATCCAGCGCCCAGACCATGCAGCCAATGCACAGTGATGCATTGGAAGCGCTGATGCGGCGGCTGGAGGGGTCGAGCGAGAAAGCGGTGTGTTCCACCAGCCGCTGACACACATGCACCACCAGCGAGGCAAAGCCCCAATACAAAAGGCTGTGAAACAGTGGTGGAAACGCCACTCCAAAGGCGTGCGCAGCGCCTTGCGATATCGAAACGGATTCCACCCTGGTTCACCCTCGTCAGATGCAGTCGTCGCACGGTTGAAGGCGACGGGAATGCAATTCACTTTCACTTGAGTTGTCATTGTGACACTCAAGATACATTTTTTTTACATTCTAAGGGGCGGTGAAATACTGGCGCCGCTACTGTCGGAACGATCCGCCCAGCGCGCCACAGAAGAGCGCCTCATACCGTGCTGGGACTCGTTCGCTCCCTCCTGTCCTGCGGGGCGGAATGCGCCAGCGCAGAGATGGCTGCCACCCATCAATTCACGATGGCAATGCCCTTGATCTGGGCAAAAACGTGCAGCCCAGGCCGCAACTGCAGGGTGTGGGCGGAGCGTTGGGTGACGCGGGCCAGCAAGCGGGTGGGGCCTGCTTGCAAGGCCACCATCCATTGGCCAGTGCTGTCTTCGCGCATCTCAGCCACGGTGGCAGGCACGATGTTGAGGATGCTGCTGTCTTGCGGCGGAGTGAGGGCCAAGCTCACGTCGCGTGCCTGCACGCGCAGCTTGACAGTGTCACCCGCAGCGCGGGCCTCGGGGCTGACCAGCAGCAGCTGCCCCCCTGCGAATGCCACGCAGGTGATGTGATCCTGCGGTGCATGTTCTATCACGGTGCCGGTGACCACCGTGGCCGCCGCATCGCCCTGGGCCAGGGGCAGGTCGAGCCGGGCGATCAGTTCGGAGGTGGGGCCGCTGGCACGCACGCGGCCGGCTTCCAGCAGCACCATGTGCTCGGCCAGTCGGGCAACCTCGTCGAGCGCATGGCTGACGTAGACCACCGGAATGTCCAGCGCGCTGTGCAGCCGTTCCAGATAGGGCAACACCTCGGCTTTGCGCTGGGCGTCCAGTGCGGCCAGGGGTTCGTCCATTAGCAGCAGGCGGGGGCTCTTGGCCAGCGCCCGGGCAATGGCCACGCGCTGGCGCTCGCCGCCCGATAGCGTGGCGGGCTTGCGCTCCATCAGGGCGCCAATGCCTAGCAGCTCTACCAATTGCTCTACCGCCACCAGCCGTTGCGCGACCGGGGTGCGCCGCAAGCCATAGTCGATGTTGCCGCACACGTCGAGGTGATCGAACAGTTGCGAATCCTGAAACACGTAGCCCAGCGCCCGCTGGTGCGGGGGGCGCCAGATGCGGGGGCCGTCTTGCACCCCGTCGTTTTGCCACACCTCGCCATGCACGCGCACCCAGCCCAGGGGGGCGTGTTCCAGCCCGGCCATGGCACGCAGGCAGGTGGTCTTGCCGCAGCCCGAGGGGCCAAACAGTGCGGTGATGCCGCGCCCAGGCAGTTGCATGTCGACATCCAGCGCAAAGCCGCTGCGTTGCAGTTGCAAGCGCACTTCGATGGGCGGGGTGGTGGTTGCGGGGTTTGTCATGCTCACGATATGGCGGACGGGGAGCGCCGCGTGAGGTTGAGGCACAGCAACACCACGAACGAGAACAGCACCATGCCGCCCGCTAGCCAATGGGCCTGGGCGTATTCCAGCGCCTCTACGTGGTCATAGATTTGCACCGAGACAACGCGCGTGACGCCAGGGATGTTGCCGCCCAGCATCAGCACCACGCCAAACTCGCCCACCGTATGGGCAAAGCTCAGAATGGCCGCGGTGACGAAGCCGGGGCGCGCCAGGGGCAGAGCCACAGTAAAAAACCGGTCCAGCGGGCTGGCGCCCAGCGTGGCGGCGGCTTCCAGCGGGCGCGGGCCTATGGCCTCAAATGCGCGCTGCAAGGGTTGCACCGCAAACGGCAATGAGTACACCAGTGAGCCAATCACCAGGCCTGGGAAGGTGAATGGCAGGGTACCCAGGCCGAGCGCCTGGGTCAGCTGCCCCAGAGGGCCATTGGGTCCCATGGTGACCAGCAGATAAAAACCAATCACCGTGGGCGGCAGCACCAGGGGCAGGGCCACGATGGCCCCCACCGGGCCGCGCCAGCGGGAGCGGGTGGTGGCAAGCCACCAGGCGATGGGCGTGCACAGCACCAGCAGCAGCACCGTGGTGGTGGCCGCGAGCCGCAGCGTGAGCGCGATGGCGGCCCAGTCTTCAGCAGAGAACGGCATGGCGGCAGGACGAGTGGCTTGAAAGACGCATGGCGCCCGCGATCTTCGCAGAACCAGGGGCGGCGTTGGGGCGAGTGCGCCGTCAGAAGCGGTAGCCGTAGGCCTTGATCACGGCGCGCGCCTTGTCACTGCGCAGGTATTGCATCAGCGCGGTGGCTGCGGGGTTGTCCTTGCCACTGGCCAGCAGCACCGCGTCTTGCAGGATGGGTTCATGCAAGTCGGAAGGAACAACCCAGGCCGAGCCTTTGGTGATCTTGCCGTCCTCCATCACCTGCGACAGCGCCACGAACCCCAGCTGGGCGTTGCCACTGGCCACGAACTGGTAGGCCTGGGCAATGTTTTCACCGGTCACGATGCGCGGCTGCAGCTGTGCGGTCAGGCCCTGCTTGTCCAGCACCTGCATGGCTGCAGCGCCATAGGGCGCGAGCTTGGGGTTGGCAAGCGAGAGGTGCTTGAAATCACCCGTTTTGAGAACTGCGCCTTGCGCGTCCACGTAGTGGGCGTTGGGGCTCCAGAGCACCAGTTGGCCTATCGCGTAGGTGAAGCGCGATCCGGCCACGGTGCGGCCTTCACGGTCGAGTCGGGCCGGGGTGGTGTCGTCTGCCGACAGGAACACCTGAAACGGTGCACCGTTGGTGATCTGCGCATAGAACTTGCCCGTGGCCCCGAAGGAAAGCACGGCCTTGTGCCCTGTATCGGCCTCAAACGCGGCTGCAATCTTTTGCATGGGGGCGGTGAAGTTGGCTGCTACGGCGACCTGAACCTGGTCGGCGTGGGCGGAGGTGAGACCGCTGAGCAACAGGGCGAGTGCAATGGCCCAAGGGTGGCGGGTGGTAGGCAGGCGCATGGATGTGGGGCGCAAAGCGCTATTCATGAATGGAATAGCGAAGTATAGAAGCGCCGGCCAACCAGTGGGGCGGATGCCCCTGCTGGGTGTGGGCTGTCTACACTTCCCGCATGCCTTCTTCTTCCCATTCGCTGTCCGGTGCCCTGGGGCACGACCTTTCTGATCGCCGCATCGGCATCCTGCGCCAGATTGGCGCGCTGGGCTCCATCTCGCGCGCAGCGCGGGCGGTGGGCGTGAGCTACAAAGCGGCCTGGCAGGCGGTGGACACGTTGACCAACCTGGCGGGCGTGGCGCTGGTAGAGCGCGTGGTGGGGGGCGCTGGCGGTGGCGGGGCGCGCCTGACCCCCGCCGGGCTGGAACTGCTGGCTGCCGCCGATGCCATGGCCCAGGCCCGCAGTGCGGTGCTGCAGCGCCTGCAGCAGCCTGCCCCCCGCCTGGGCGTGAAGACCAGCATGCGCAACCAGTGGCCCTGCGTGGTGGAGTCAGTAGAGCGGCTGGGGCCTATTGCCCGGGTGCATTTGCAGGCGGCCGAGCCGGGAGCGGTGGCCTTGTCGCTGGCATCGCGCATCACCACAGAAAGCGCTGAGCTGCTGGGCCTGCAGCCTGGGCAGGCCTTGTTGGCGCTGTGCAAGGCCACGGCAGTACGGGCGATGCCGTATGCCGAGTCGCCTGCTGCTGGAGTTAATTGGTGGGAAGGGCGCGTGACCCGCCTTTCACGCGGCCCCGAGGTGGACGAAGTGGCCGCGCAGCTCGATGCGGGTGTGCAGATGGTGGGCTTTGCACCGACAGGCAGCGGTTTGCGGGTGCGGTCCCGGGTCAAGCTGCAGGTGGATGAATCGGCGGTGGTGCTGGCGCTGTGGGATTGAGGGATGGGCCGCCGTAGGTTGGCTTGCTCTGTTTTTGATAGCTGCTAGCGCTTTTCTGGTGCGCTCTAGGGCTCATTTTTGTTCAAAATTTCCCTGCAGGCTGCCCTAGCTTGCGGTACACCGTGGCGCGGCTGATGCCCAGTGCGCGTGCGGCCTCGGCGACATTGCCGCGGGCGTCTTGCACCGCTTGGCGGATCAGCGCGGTTTCTGTCTGCCGCAAGGGCGCGGCAGGGCTTGCGCGCACGCGGCCCTGAACTGCTGCAGCTGGTTGCACCAGCGCTTGCAGGCGCAGACCCGACCACAGCGGTACAGGCATGGCTGCACGGCGCTGCTGGCATGCCGCATCGCGCAGCATGGCCCAGGGCATGGCAAACACGTCGGCGCTGTGCAGAGCGCCACCGGGGCTGCGCAGCGGCAGGGGCAGCAGTTGCCGCGCCGTGGTGTTGGTGCCCAGCACCTGGCCGTCGTCGTCCAGCGTGACCAGGCCATCGCTTTCGCCGCCCAGTGCGCCGCCGGGCCAGTTCAATCGCATCAGCCAGTCGTGCGGGCGCGACAGCAGCAGCGCGTCTTCAATCGCGCGGGCAGATCGCGCCACCAGGTGCCGCAGCTCGGGCCGCTCTGGTACATCCACGCCCGTCAGGTCCAGCATGCCCATGCAGCGCCCTTCGGGGTCGAACAGGGGAGCGCCTGCGCAGCTGTAGGCACCGTTGTCATCGCAAAAGTGCTCGCCCCGGTGCAGCCAGACCGGGGTCAGTTCGGTCAGTGCCGCGCCAATCGCGGTGGTGCCCACAGCGGCTTCAGACAGGTCCACCCCCACGCGCCCGATCAGCTGGCTGCGTGGGTCGTGCCGGTCCACCGCGCCCTGCACGTCGATCACCACGCCGCGTGCGTTGGTCAACATCGCGAAGTAGCGCATGCCCGCAATCGCGCGGGTGAGCTGGTCCAGCACCGGCCGCGCGGCCTGCACCAGCGCATGGCTTTCATCGGCCAGCTGGCGCAATGCCTGGCCGCTGATGGGGTTGAAGACCACCTTGTGCCCGGGATGGAGCCCGGCGGCCAGGCACCGCTGCCACGAGCGCGTGATCCATGGCTCCAGCGATACCTCGCCTCCCGCGCCCAGCAAAACGCTCTGCCGGGCCCTCTGGATCAGGGCCTTGCGGTGGTGGGATGTCGGATCGGCAGCAGCAAGCATCGCAGTCCCTGGGGCAGGGCCTTGGGCGTACCTACGACAGGCGTGCACGCAAGGCTGGGTGGCAAAGGGTGACAGTCTTCGCGCATGGTGCACCGGTGTGCAGTGCAGCATGTTTCATTTTGAGAATATCCCGCGCAGCGCCGGGTGTTTCTAGGGTTGTCCCTAAAGAAGCAGGTGCAGGGGCGTTTCAAGATGCGCCGTGCGAATCCAGCCATCACCATTACAGGAGACAGCGAGATGCAAGTGCAGTTCACCGTCAACGGCCGCGCGGCCAGTGTTGACGTCCCCCCCAATACCCTGCTGGTCCACGCGTTGCGAGAGCACCTGCAGCTCACAGGCACCCATGTAGGGTGCGACACCAGCCAGTGCGGTGCCTGCACCGTGCACGTCAACGGCCGCGCCATCAAATCCTGCGCCATGCTGGCCGTGCAGGCCCAGGGGGCCGAGGTGACCACCATCGAAGGCATGGCTGCACCCGACGGCACCATGCACCCCATGCAGGCGGCGTTCAAGGAATGCCACGGCCTGCAGTGCGGCTTCTGCACCCCCGGCATGGTGATGAGCGCGGTAGACCTGTGCAAGAACCACCCCAACGCTAGCGAGGGCGAGATTCGCGAGCTGCTGGAAGGCAATATCTGCCGCTGCACGGGCTACCAGAACATCGTGCGTGCAGTGCAGGTTGGCCAGAAGGCCATGGCATCGGCTTAACCAGAAAAGAGGAGAGAGACCATGGGTGCATCCGACTTTTCCAAGCTGCCATACATTGGCGAGGCCTTGAAGCGCAAGGAAGACTACCGCTTCCTCACCGGCGCCGGCCAGTACACCGACGACGTGGTGCTGGCTGCACAATGCCATGCGGTGTTCGTGCGCTCACCGCACGCCCACGCCAAGATCAACAGCATCAATATCGATGCGGCCAAGGCCGCGCCCGGCGTGCTGGGGGTGTTCACGGGGGCCGATGTGGCGGCCGACAACATCAACGGCCTGCCTTGCGGCTGGCTCATCACCAGCACCAACGGCGAGCCCATGAAGGAGCCGCCACACCCCATACTGGCCCAGGGCAAGGTGCGCTACGTGGGCGACCATGTGGCCATGGTGGTGGCGCACACCCAGCAGCAGGCGCGCGATGCGGCCGAGCTGGTGGAGGTGGACTACGACGTGCTGCCCGCCGTGGTCAATGTGGCCGATGCGGCATCGGGCGTGGTGGCCGGTGCGGTGGTGCACGACATTGCGCAAGACAACCATTGCTTCAAGTGGGCCATTGGCGACAAGGGCGGTGTGGACGCAGCGTTTGCCAATGCAGCGCATGTCACCAAGCTCGACTTGGTCAACAACCGCCTGATTCCCAACGCCATGGAGCCGCGCGCGGCCATCGGCAGCTACAACCGGGCCAGCGACGAATACACGCTGTATGTCAGCAACCAGAACCCGCACGTTGAGCGGCTTTTGATGACGGCCTTTGTGATGGGCCTGCCAGAGCACAAGGTGCGCGTGATTGCGCCCGATGTGGGCGGTGGCTTCGGCTCCAAGATCTATCTGTACGCCGAAGACGTGTGCCTGACCTGGGCCTCCAAAAAGCTCAACCGCAACATCAAGTGGGTGGCAGACCGCAGCGAGGCGTTCCTCTCCGACGCCCATGGCCGCGACCACGTGAGCCACGCCGAGATGGCGATGGACAAGGACGGCAAGTTCCTGGCCCTGCGCGTGCACACGCACGCCAATCTGGGTGCTTACCTCAGCACCTTCGCCAGTGCCGTGCCCACCATCCTCTACGCCACGCTGCTGGCAGGCCAGTACAGCACGCCCCAGGTGTATGTGGAGGTGGACTCGTGGTTCACCAACACCGCGCCAGTCGATGCCTACCGGGGCGCGGGCCGCCCTGAGGCCACCTACCTGCTGGAGCGCCTGGTCACCCGCTGCGCGTGGGAGATGGGCCTCTCGCAAGACGAAATCCGCCGCCGCAATTTCATCCAGACCTTTCCGTACCAGACGCCGGTGGCGCTGCAGTACGACACGGGTGACTTCCATGCCTGCATGGACGGTGCCAACAAGCTGGCCGATGTGGCAGGCTTTGAGCAGCGCAAGGCCGCCAGTGCGGCCAAGGGGTTGTTGCGCGGCATTGGCTACAGCAGCTACATCGAGGCCTGTGGCATTGCCCCATCCAACATCGCAGGCGCCTTGGGCGCACGCGCCGGGCTGTTTGAATGCGGCGAGGTGCGCGTGCACCCCACCGGCAGCGTGACGGTGTTCACGGGCTCGCACAGCCACGGCCAGGGGCACGAGACCACGTTTGCGCAGGTGGTGGCCGCGCGCCTGGGCATTCCGGTGGAGAACGTGGACATCGTGCACGGCGACACGGGGCGCGTGCCTTTCGGCATGGGCACCTACGGCTCGCGCTCCATCAGCGTTGGCGGCGCAGCCATCATGAAGGCGCTGGACAAGATCGAGGCCAAGGCCAAGAAAATTGCCGCGCACCTGATGGAAGCGAGCGACGCTGATATCGACTTTGCCAACGGTGAATTCACCGTGCGTGGCACGGACAAGAAGATCCCGTTTGGCCAGGTGGCGCTCACGGCCTATGTGCCGCACAACTACCCCCTGGACAAGCTCGAACCTGGGCTGAACGAGACCGCGTTTTACGACCCGACCAACTTCACTTTCCCCGCAGGCACCTATATCTGCGAGGTGGAGATTGACCCGCAGACCGGTGTGACGCGCGTGGACAAGTTCACGGCGGTGGACGACTTTGGCACCATCATCAACCCCATGATCGTGGAGGGCCAGGTGCATGGCGGGCTGGTGCAGGGCATCGGCCAGGCGCTGCTGGAAAACTGCGTGTACGACCGCGAAACCGGCCAGTTGCTCACCGGCAGTTTCATGGACTACGCCATGCCGCGCGCCGATGACTTCCCCGAGTTCAAGCTGGGCCATGTCTGCACACCCTGCACCCACAACCCGCTGGGCACCAAGGGCTGCGGCGAGGCGGGGGCCATTGGTTCACCCCCCGCGGTGATCAACGCCGTGCTCGATGCTCTGCGCCCCCTGGGCGTGAAGGACTTCGATATGCCGGCATCGCCCCACCGCGTGTGGGAAGCCATTCAGTCGGCAAAGACATGAAGCACCCCCTGAGTCGCTTCGCGCCTTCCCCCTCAAGGGGGACGCCGCCAGCGCGGCGGGGCGGCCCTTGCGCGGCGGCCGCTGGCTCCCGCTGCACGTCGTTCAACGGCTGCGGGGCTTCGCTGCTGCAGCATGAAAACTGACAGGAGTTTCTTATGTACGCATTCACCTTTGAAGCACCTGCTTCCACCGCCGCTGCCGCGCAGCTCATTGCCCAGGGCGGCAAGCTGCTGGCTGGTGGACAAAGTCTGCTGCCTTCCATGCGCCTGCGCCTGGCCAACCCGGAGAAGATCGTTGACTTGAACAGCATTGCCGAGCTGGCGGGCATTCGCCGCGAGGGCAATGCCCTGGTGATTGGTGCCATGACGCGCCACGCCGATGTGGCGGCCAGCGGCGAAGTGAAGGCTGCCATTCCGGCCCTGGCCGACTTGGCCGCTGGCATTGGAGACCGGCAGGTGCGCGCACGCGGCACGCTGGGCGGTTCTGTGGCCAACAACGACCCTGCTGCCTGCTACCCCAGCGCGGTGCTGGGACTGGGGGCTACCGTCATCACCAATCGGCGCGAGATTGCGGCAGACGATTTTTTTGTGGGCATGTACACCACCGCGCTGGACGAGGGCGAGATCATCACCGCCATCCGCTTCCCCATTCCGAAGCGCGCTGCCTACATGAAGTTCAAGCAGCCTGCCTCGCGCTTCTCGCTGGTGGGCGTGTTTGTGGCGCAGTTTGATGCGGGTGTGCGTGTGGCTGTGACGGGGGCTTCGAGCTGCGTGTTCCGCCACGCGGGGCTGGAAGCCGCGCTATCGGGCAGCTTCACTCCCCAGGCTGCCGCAGCGGTGGTGATTGACGCCAGTGGCCTGAACGCCGATCTGCATGCCAGCGCGGCCTACCGGGCCAACCTCATCAGTGTGCAAACCCAGCGCGCGGTCGCGAAGATGACATCCCCCTGAGCGGCTGCGCCGCTTCCCCCTTCTCTCGAATGGCGGTGCCATTCGGGAAGGGGGACACCGCCGGTGCTGCGGGGCGGCCCTTGCACGGCGGTTGCTGGCCCAGGGCGCTCCGGTATCGAAGGGCGCGTGTACTAATGGTGATGTTTTTGAATGAAATTGGGCTCTAGCGCTTATCCGTCAAGCGCGAGCAGCTATCAAAAGTGAAGTAATCAAGCATGAATGCCTTGGCCTCTGTCGATGCCCTGATGCAGGCGCTGCGGGACGAGGGCTACCTCGCAGACCGGCGGCTGGCCACCGCCGTGTTTCTTGCGCTCCAGTTGCAGCGGCCTCTGCTGCTGGAGGGGGAGCCCGGCGTGGGCAAGACGGCCCTGGCGCAGGCTTTGGCCCGTGCGCTGCAGCGGGTGCTGATTCGCCTTCAGTGCTACGACGGCATGGAGCAGCGCGAGGCGCTGTACGAATGGAATTACGCCGCGCAGCTTTTGCACCTGCGCGCCGCTGAAGCCCAGGGCCGCGCTACCGACATGGGCGCGGCGGAGCGGGAGGTGTACCAAGACCGCTACCTCATTCCCCGTCCGCTTTTGCAGGCCCTGCGCGCGCCTGCACCGGGGGCGGTGCTGCTCATTGACGAGGTAGACCGCGCCGACGAACCGTTTGAGGCCTTCCTGCTCGAATACCTGGGTGAGTACCAAGTCAGCATTCCCGAGATCGGCACCGTGCAGGCGGCTGTGACGCCCGTCACCATCCTCACCAGCAACCGCACGCGTGACCTGCACGACGCTGTGAAGCGCCGCTGCCTGTACCACTGGCTGGACTACCCGGAGCGCGAGCGCGAGCTGGCCATCGTCCGCGCCCAGGTGCCCGGTGCCAGCGATGCGCTGGCTCAGCAAGTGGCGCTGTTTGTGTCGCGCCTGCGCAGTCAGCCGTTTGCCGACGCCTTCCAGCGCGCCCCCGGCATTGCCGAGAGCGTGGAATGGGCCAAGGCCCTGGTGGCGCTGGACACGCTGGTGGTAGACCCCGAGGTGGTGAGCGACACCGCAGGCATCTTGTTCAAACAGCGGGAAGACGTGGCCGCGTTGACTGCCGCTCTGGCGTCTGAGTTGTTGCAGCCGGAGCCGGAGGCGTCATGAGCGGAGCAGGGGCCTCTGCTGTAGCCGCCGCCGGCGGGGTGCATGCCACCGCCTCACAGTTGGGTGACGCGCGCAGCGGCAAGCTGGCGGACAACCTCACCGGCTTTGGTCGCGCCCTGCGCCGCGCCGGGGTGCCGGTCGATGCCGCCCGCATGGCGCTGGCACAGCAAGCCTTGTTGCTGGTAGGCTTGGCCCGGCACGACATGGCCGCCGCACTGGAGGCCGTGCTCATCAGCCGTGAGCAGGACCGCCAGGTGTTTCGCGAGCTGTTTGCCGCTTACTTCCGCAACCCCGATGTGGCGCAGAAGCTGCTGGCGCAGATGTTGCCCACCGCCCCCGAAAAATCCAAAGGCGCCCCCCGCCGCCAGCGCGTGGCCGATGCGCTGGCGCCGCTGCGTGCGGCACGGCAGCAGCACGCCAGCACGCAAGAGCAAAAGATCGAATTCGACGCCGCCATGACAGCGAGCGACCAGCAGCGCCTGCGCCGGGCAGATTTCAACCAGCTCTCTGCCGGTGAATACCAGCTGGTGCAGCGCCTGGTGCGTGAGGTGGCGTTGCCTCTCCCGCGCTACGCATCACGCCGCACCTGCCCCGGCAGCCGGGGCAGCCGCCCCCACTGGGCCGCCGCCATGCGCCGTGCAGCCCGCACGGGCGGTGAGATGCTGGAGCTGCCACGCCTGGCGCGGCGCGACCAGCCTGTGCCCCTGCTGGTGCTGGTGGATGTGTCCGGATCAATGGAGCGCTATGCACGCCTGCTGCTCACCTTCTTGCACGCCGCCACAGCGCCGGGGCAGGGCGGGCAGGGTGTGGGGCGACGGGATATGTTCGCGTTTGGCACGGGCCTCACGGATTTGACACCCGCCTTCCGACACGCTGATGGCGACGCCATGCTGGCCCACGCCAGTGCTGCCATTACCGATTTTGCAGGCGGCACCCGTCTGGGCGAAGCGCTGCACCAGTTGCGCCGCCGACACGCGCGCCGACTGGTGGGGCGGCGCACGCTGGTGCTGCTCATCAGCGATGGGCTGGACACGGGCGAGCCCGCCACGCTGCTGCAAGAGTTGGGCTGGCTGCGCCGTCACTGCGGGCAACTGCTGTGGCTCAATCCCCTGCTCCGCTACGAAGGCTACCGCCCCTCTGCGCGCGGTGCAGAGGTGCTGCATCGCCACGCCCACGGCATGCTGGCGGTGCACAACCTGGAGAGCCTGCAGCAACTGGCGCACAGCATTGCGGCGGTGTTGCAGCCGCAGCGCCGATAGGCCGCAAAAATTTTGAATACTCACTGAACGAAGGAACCTGATCATGGAAATGCAAGCCAGCCGCACCCTGGCCGTGACCCAGCAACAAGCCTGGGAGGCGCTGAATGACCCTGAGGTTCTCAAGCTTTGCATCCCCGGCTGCGACAAGGTAGAAGCCAGTGGCGAGAATCAGTACGCCGTGGCCATGGCGCTCAAGATCGGGCCGGTGTCTGCGAAGTTCGCGGGCAAGATCACGCTGGCCGACATCGTGCCGCCCCAGAGCTACACCATCGCGTTTGATGGTTCGGGCGGTGTGGCTGGTTTTGGTAAAGGCACCGCCCAGGTGCGGCTTGAACCCTTGCCTGCTGACGCGTCTGGCCTGCCGCTTTGCGAGTTGCATTACACAGTGCATGCCACCGTGGGCGGCAAGATCGCGCAGCTCGGCCAGCGGCTCATCGATGGGGCTGCCAAAACCATGGCAGAAGATTTTTTCAAACGTTTTGACAATGAAATGCAGCGCCGCTACCCCCGGGAGGTGGCCGACGAAGAAACCCAGGACACGGTGATGTCGCACGCCCCCACGCAGCCCATTGCGCTGCCAACCGATTCGCAGGCCTCCGGCGGCATGCCGGTGTGGGGCTGGATTGCCATCGGCGCGGCAGTGTTGGCGGTGGTGGCGTGGTTAATGAGTTGAACAAGCCAGCGCTTGCAGTGAGGTAGGAGCATGGAAAATCTGGATGTGATGGTGCTGCGCACCCTGCTGGCTTGGCGCCAGGCGGGCCAGCGCGCTTTGCTGGCCACGGTGGTGCGCACCTGGGGGTCGTCGCCTCGGCCCGTCGGCTCCATCATGGCCCTGTGCGAAACGGGGGCGGTAGTGGGCTCCGTATCGGGCGGTTGCATTGAAGACGACTTGATTGACCGCCACACCCGCGCCTACGCGCAGGCCGCAGGGGCAGACCGTGGTCTGGCGCACGCCATACCCAGCGGGCCGCCCACCTTTGTGAAGTACGGAGTGACGGCCGACGAGGCCCACCGGTTTGGATTGCCCTGCGGCGGCACATTGGAGCTGTTGTTGGAATACGACCCCGACCCGCAGAGTCTTGCGGAATTGGTTGCTCAGCTGGAGTCTGGTCAGCTGGTGCAACGCACCGTGCTGCTCGCTGATGGGCAGGTCAGTCTGCAAGCGGCGGCGGCACCTGCCGAGCTGGTGGTGGACGCTGTGCAGCTCACCAACACCTTCGGCCCCGAATACCGCATGCTGCTCATCGGAGCCGGACAGTTGGCGGAATACCTGGCCACCATGGCGCTGTTCAGCGGTTTTGCCGTGACGGTGTGCGATCCGCGCGAAGAGTTTGTCGGTAGCTGGAATGTGCCGGGTGCCAAGCTGGTAAGAGACATGCCAGATGATGTGGTGGCCGCCTTCAAGCCCGACCGCCGCAGTTGCGTGGTAGCCCTCACGCACGACCCCAAGCTGGACGATCTGGCGCTGCTGGAAGCCTTGGCGTCAGAGGCGTTTTACATTGGTGGCATTGGCTCGCGGCGCAACAACGAGGCGCGCCGCGCCCGCATGATGGAGCACTTCGGGCAGACCGAGGCATCGCTGCAGCGACTGCGCGGCCCCATTGGGGTGTACATCGGCAGCAAGACACCGCCTGAGATTGCCGTCAGCGTGATGGCCGAGATTCTGGCGGTGAAAAACGGCGTGGCCCTGCCACAAGGCGTGCAGGTGGCGCGCGCCAAGAACGAGCGTGAACTTGCGCCCACCGGGCCGCTGGTGTGCGGCGTGTGAGGGCTCAGGCGCTCATCACCACAGGCCCGCCTTTGGCAATGCCGCGTTGGTAGGCCGGGCGGGCCTGCATGCGCTGCAGGTAGGCCTGCAGGTGAGGGCGGGGTTTGCCGGGGTTGGCCCGTGCAAGAGCTGCTTCCACCGCAAAGCTCATTTGAAAATCAGCCATGGTGATGTGCTCGCCCGCGAACCAGTGGTGGGTGGCCAAGTGGTCTTCCATGAAGTCCAGGGCCGTGTCCACGTTGGGGTCGATCAGCTTGCTTTGCACGGTGGCACACAGCGCCTTGGCCACCGGCCGCACAAAGAACGGCATGGGCTGTTTGGGAATGCTGGCGAACACCAGCTTCATGACCAGCCAGTTCATCAGCGAACCTTCTGCGTAGTGCATCCAGAACCGGCATTGGCGGTGGGCTGGCGTGCCCACAGCAGGCGCGAGGTGGGCTAGCTCGCCCGTGGCCAGGGTGGCATGGGTTTCGACCAAGTATTCAATGATCGCACCTGATTCCGCCACCACGATCTGCCCGTCGGTGATGACTGGCGACTTGCCCAGCGGGTGGATCTGTTTGAGCTCAGGAGGCGCAAGCCGGGTGCGCTTGTCGCGTTGGTAGACCTTGAGCTGGTAGGGCAAGCCCAATTCTTCCAAGAGCCAAAGAATGCGCTGCGAGCGCGAGGTTTCAAGGTGGTGGACGGTGATCATGGCGCCATTTTGAACCGGTTTGCACGTCCCTGTTCATGCAGGCGTTTCGCACACCCATCGAGAGGTTGACCCAGTGACTCACGCGCCGCTGGGGCAAACCAACCAGCCGCCATGTGGCTGACGGCGGGCTGCGTTCAGTTCAGCGTTGCAAGGCGCTGCCGCAAATCGCTCCAGCCACTGCTGCAGGCGGCCGTATCAGCGACGGCTGCGGCATCCTCCAGCGCCCTGGCGACCAGGCTGTCTTGTGGCCTGCCCAGTGTGAGGAGCACGGTGGCGAGGCTGTGGGCCAGCCTGCGCAGAGCAGGCCAGTCTTGCGCCAGCGCTGCGGCATCACCCGTTTGCACATCGGCGGCAAACTGCTTGAGACATGCCGCACGGTAGGTGGTGAAGAGTTGTGCGTCGCCACCAAAATGGGTTGTGATGGCCAATGTCTCGGCAGTGTTCGTGGCTGGGGCTGGTTTGCCAGCAGGATTGGTGGGTGAAGGCTGTGGCGCTGGCGTTGCAGTATTGGTATCCGCCTCTGGCAAGGCATGCAGGGCCAGCGCATCGCGCACGCAGCTTTCCAGTTCTTGCACAGCGATGGGTTTGGACAGAACTCTCCAAAGGTCCATCCCCTGCAACTGCTCCTTCACAGCAGTCGTCAGGCCTGCGCTGAAGACGGCCACTAGCGTGTCACCCCGCAGCTGCGGGTTTGCTGAAAGGCGTTGCACCAGAGAAATGCCAGACTCGCCCGGCAGCATCAAGTCCGTGATCACGAGCTGGATATCGTGCTGCTCTAGCAATGCCACTGCGGCAGGCACACTGGTGCAGGTGAGCAGCTCAATGGGCAACTGATCCAGCGCCATCGCCACGAATCGCGTAATGGAGGTGTCGTCCTCCACCAGCAAGACACAGGGCGCAGCAGCGCTGGTCATGCGGTTGGGGTGGGCAGCGACTGTGCCAGTATGGCGGGCAGTTCTGCCACCAGTTGGGATTTATGGATCACTGTCACACCCTGCAATGCGAACGCGTAGGGCTCTCGCTGCTCTTGGTCCAGTGAGGTCACCACGATCAGCCGGCTGCGGGCAAATTGCGGGTGAGAGCGCAGGGTGGTGATCAGCGTGGCCCCGTCGATGCCCGGCAGCAGAATGTCCACAATCAGGATGTCGGGCTGAATCTGCCCATACATGGCCAAGCCGGTGATGCCATCACTGGCCGTGTGCAGCGCAGCGCCAGGGAAGTGCTGGTTCACCAGCAGTGTGACCAGGTTTTGAAAGTGGATGGAATCCTCAATCAACAAAATCTGCGGAGCACCACGGCCACGCGCTGGCGCGCCAGCACCAGCCGCACGGTCGCCACTGCCAGCAGGCTGCGCGGAGGCCTTGCCACCTGCGCCCGTGCGGGCATTGATCCACTGTTCTACCGAAGCTCTGGAGATGCGGCGGTGACCCCCGGGGGTCTTCCACGCTTCGAGCTCGTTGCGATCAACCATCAATTGCACCGACCGCACCGCAAGCCCGAGCATGCTGGCCACTTCCAAAGTGGTGTAGTGGTCTTGAACCAGCGACGGTGGTGGTGTTTTTTCAGATTTCATGAGTTGCGCATTTTCCTCTTTTTTCATAGCAGGGAGAAGAACTTGCATTTGATACAAATGATTGATATGATTTGATCATACCAAGCAAACGAAGCAACGGGACAATAACCACCTGAAGCGCCATGAGGCTAGGTTCACCATCTCTTTCAAGGGCGTGCCATGAAAAAAATACTGATTGTTGAAGACCATGCCGACATTCGCAAGTTATTGAAAATGACGCTGGAGTTCGATGACTTCGAAATCCATGAGGCTTCTACGGGTGACGCTGGGTTGGCACTGTGTCGTGAGATCTGCCCTGACATCGTGCTGCTGGACATCATGATGCCCGGCACCCTGAACGGTTTGGAAGTATGCCGCCAGATCAAGGCAGACCACGCCACACGGTTCACGAAAGTCGTCTTGCTGACAGCCCGTGTTCAGGCCGGTGACAAAGAGGCAGGTTTGGCCGCAGGGGCGGACGATTATTTGATGAAGCCTTTCAGCACATTGCAGGTGCTCGAAACCATCTACCGCATGGAAGCCGAGGCGTGAGCTTCACGGCCGCGCTGCCGTGCCCAGCCTGCGAGGTAGAACGGCTGCGCGCTCGATGGACCCGCCGCGTTTGAGCGGCTACTTCTGGGCGGAGGGGGTGTCATGATTTTTCTCTCGAGGGCTCGCCCGCTGCTGGCGGTGCTTGGCATGCTGCTGCTTGGCTACGCCCACGCTCAGCCCGTTCTGGACAGAGTGCGCACGGCAAGGGCTCTGAAGGTGTGCATCTGGCCCGAATACTACGGTGTCACTTACCGCCACCCACGCACGCAAGAACTGAGCGGTATCGACATTGAGCTGGCCGCTGCGCTGGCTGCAGACCTGAACGTTCGCGTCGTATACGTGGACTCTTCGTTTCCAACGCTGGTCAGTGACCTTGTGGAGGATCGTTGCGATGTGGCGATGTTTGCCGTGGGCGTTACCGCGCAACGGGCGGAAAAATTGCGTTTCACCCAGCCTTATTTGCGCAGTGATATTTACGGCATCACGACCAAGAGCAACCAAGTTGTTCGCGAATGGTCGGATATTGACAAGCCCGGGGTGCTGGTCGCCGTTCAATCCGGCACCTTCATGGAGCCGGTGATGGAGCAGCGCCTCAAGCATGCCCAACTGGTGCGTGTGAAGTTGCCAGCGACGCGAGAGCGGGAATTGGTGGCTGGGCGTGTGGATGTGTTCATGACCGACTATCCCTACAGCCGGCGCTTGCTGGACAACGCTGACTGGGCGCGACTGATTGCACCCCCTGAGCCTTTTTCGGTGCTGCCTTATGCGTATGCAGTGAAACCGGGCGATGCTCAGTGGCTTGCGGTGGTGGATGAGTTCGTCTCGCGCATCAAGAAGGACGGCAGGTTGAACAATGCCGCCAGCAAGCAGGGGCTGGGGCCCATTGTGGTTCGTTGAATATGGCGAATACGCATGCAGCTGCTTCCATCAACGCATCTTCCGCAGAGCGTTGGTCCAGGGCCAGCACACTGGTGCTGGTGGGGGGCGCCGCTGCCACGCTGATCGCTGTGATCCTGGTGGCGCTGGTCACTGGCAATGCGTTTCGCCGTGCCATCGCTGAAGAGCAGTCTCACTCGATCTTGCTGGCCAGAGTGATTGAAGACCAGGCCACGCGCACGCTGGATTCCGGCGAAATGGCGCTGGATGCTCTGGCAATATCGCCAGCGCTGCGCGCTGATGTTCCTGATGCTGCGGCCATACAGGCGGCGCTGAATCAAACGCTGTCGGGCCTGCCTTTTTTGCGAACCATTGCGGTGGCTGATGCGCATGGCAATATTCTTGCAAGCACCAGTCCCTCTGAGGCAGGCATTCGCATCGATCTGGAGCGTTTGGGCCCCCGAAATGTCGGCGGCCGTGCAGTGCTGGGCCCCTTGGTCATGGGAAGGGGGTTGGCTGCGATCCAGTTGGGCGCGCCTGCGGTGAAAGCACCGCCGGGCCTGGCGTTCATTCCTTTGTTGCGCCCTATGGCGAGCGAGGCGGGTCGCCCACTGTTTCTGGTGGGCTTGATCAACCCGGATGCGTTTTCCAACTTTCAGTATCTCGCGCTGGAAGGTGGCAGCTTTGAATCCATCGTGACCACTGACAAGGGCATGGTCTTGGCCGGGTCTCGCGACGGTGCAGCACTCATGGGAACCAACGTCGGCGGCATCCCTGTATTCACCAGCTACCTGCCCTCCAAAGAGCACGAGCAGTACGTGGGGCGTGGTGCGCTGGGGGATCGGCAGCTCCTGGCATTTCGCGCCTCCAGCACCAAACCGCTGGTGGTGATCGTGGAGGAGTCGTACAGCCGTGTTGTGTGGCGTTGGTTGTCTGGCGCCAAGGCGCTTTTGGGCATTGGTGGTGCTTTGGTCCTGCTGGTGGCTGGTTTGACCGCAGCCGTGTGGCGGGTGGTCAAGTTGCGTGAAGCAGCCCAAGTTGCTGCCAACAAAGCGCAGCAGCGCATTGCCCAGAGTGAGCGGGAGCTGAGCGTGCTGATGCGCAGCGTGCAGGAGCTGATCTTTCGTATCGATGCGCAGGGGGTGGTCACTTATGTGAACGATCACTGGGTAGCCTTCAACGGTAGCCCGAAAGAGCAGGCCATCGGCAAGCGCCTGGAGGACATCGTGGATCCCTCCAGCCGCGATGATGTGCGCAGGGCGCTGGATCCGTTGGCGCCTGCTGGAGTGCGTCACCTGCAGACCAAGGTTCGCCCGCGAAATGGCGGCGAAATGCATTTCGACGTGGCCTTGGTGTCCTTGCGGTCCGAAGGGCGGCTGGTCGGCTTTGTGGGCAGCGCTGTGAATGTGACCGAGCGCTGGGTGGCAGAACACCGCTTGCAGGCCCAGATCGCCTTCCAGAATTTGCTGCTGGACACCAATCCGCTGCCGATTTCCGTCGTGGACCTGCGTGGGGCGGTGGTTCAGGTCAATCGTGCCTGGGAGGAATACAAGGGTCTGGACCGAAGCTCGGTGGTCGGGCGGCTACTGACGGATCTGCTGCCTGCCGATGAAGCGCAGGTTGAGCGGCTGCACACCCGAGAATTGCTTGCCAAAGGCGGGCAGGCGTTCTTTGAAACCAAGGTGCTGCATGCCGATGCGATGCGGCGCGAGACCCGGGTGATCAAGGCCGCCATCACAGATGCGCAGGGCCATGTGTCGGGCGTGCTGAGCATCTTCGTGGACGTGAGCGAGTTCCGCGAGGCCGAGCGTGCAACCCAGGAAGCCCGGCACGCAGCAGAGGAAGCATCGCGGGCCAAATCAGAGTTTGTGGCCAACATGAGCCACGAGCTGCGAACCCCCTTGCAGTCCATTCTTGGTTTTGCCGAGCTGGGCGCGTTGCGCGGGCGCGCCGAGCCGCGCTTGGCTGGGATGTTCGAAGACATCCATTCTGCCGGGCAGCGCATGCTGGCTTTGGTGAACGACTTGCTTGAGGTTTCCAAGCTGGAGAGCACGGTGGGCACTTTCCACCTGGAGCGCATCGATTTGCGGGGCCTGATCCAGCCAGTCGTGAAGGAGCTGGAGCCCTTGCTTGCACGCAGCCAGCAAACCATGCACCTGCGGCTGTCAGAACTGCCACTGGTGGCGAAGGTGGACCCGCTGCGCCTGCAGCAGGTCATTCGCAATGTGGTGGCCAATGCCATCAAGTTTTCGCCCCCTGGCTCTTCCATCACGGTGGTGGGGCGCATGGACTCCCGAGGGCAGGTCCATCTGGAGGTGCATGACGAAGGCCCTGGTGTGCCCGAAGCTGAGTTGGAGCAGATCTTTGAAGCCTTCGTGCAGTCCAGCAAAACCAAAGATGGTTCAGGTGGCACCGGGTTGGGGTTGGCTATCTGCCGCAAGATCATCGAAGCCATGGGAGGCCAGATATTTGCGCGCAACCTCACGCCCAAAGGGGCCGCGTTCCACATCGTGTTGCCAGCACGCCGTTTTGCAGAGACCCAGCCGGCTCCTTTGTGAGTGCATCCGCGGCGCGGTGAGTGCAACGGTGAGTTGGGGGCGAAAAAAAAGCCAACCGATTGGTTGGCTTTTGTTTTTTTGCGTGGCCTTGCTTGAGGCCACCACAGGCTTTAGCCGCCCTTCTTGGAGCGCTTGCCGGGGTTCTTCTTGCTGCGGGTAGCAACGCCACGTTCCAGGCTCACGCGCTGGCCACGACCGGGGGTTTGCAGTGTGTTGCCTGGCAGGGGCTGTGGACGGGGAGTGCGCTTGCGGTCTGCTTCGGTAACGATCTTGTTGCCCATGGAACTTCTCTGGAAAAAGTGGTGGAAAAGCTGCTATTAGGCCATAGGTTGGCGTGGTTGCCAAAAATTGGGGGATAGGTCACAGCAGCAATGCCACCATGATCTCGCTTTTTTGCCCCCAACCTTTCGCTGCTTGGATGCGATGGGCTGCTAAGGCAAACAGCCCGCGTCAGACCGTTGGCTCGAATGTGTAGCCGTTACCTGTCGCGGTCATCCGGCCAAACGCCGGGAAGGGGAAGTGGAACCCGCCCACGAGCGATTTGCTGGAAGTCACCCGCGCAAAGACCTCACGACGCACCTTGCGTGCGGCCTCTGCGTCCATATCGAAAGTCACAGCCCAGTCGGGGTTGCGTGCAAAGAGGGAAGGCACGTTGGTCAGGTCAGCCAGGTAGAAGAAGCTCTGCCCTGCGGAGGTCACTTCAAACAAAGTGTGCCCTGGGGTGTGCCCGTAAGCGGCCACCGAGCGGATGCCCGGCACCACCTCGGCACCCGCTGCGAACTGCACCAGCATGTCAGGCCCCATGGCGCTGAAGGTACGGCGGGCGTTTTCAAACGCGCCCTTTTGTCCGGCAGGGGCTGCTGCCATTTTGGCGTCGTCCATCCAGAACGCGTACTCGGCTGCGGGCACCATCACCTTGGCTTTGGCAAAGGCCAGTTCGCCCGCCTTGTTGCGCAGCCCGTTGATGTGGTCGCCGTGGAAGTGGCTGATGAGCACGGTGTCGATGTCGGAGGCGGGCACACCTGCAGCACGCAGGTTTTCCAGCAGCTTGCCTGCGTTGGGGCCGCCAAACTCACCCAGGCCGGTGTCAATCAGCACCTTGCGTCCGCCAGCAATCACCACGAACGGGGTGAACGGTACGTCGATGTAGCCGGTGGGCAGGCCTTGCGAGGTGAGCAGGGCTTTGACTTCTGCGAGCGGGGCGTTCTTCACGAATTCTTCGCCCAGCGGCCGGCGCGCAATTCCGTCCAGCACCGAGATGATTTCGACGTCACCCATCTTGGTGCGGCGAAACCCCGGTGATGGCAAGGTGGGCGTACCCAGATTGGGCGCGCTTTGGGCCCACACGGGAACGAAAGAGCCAGCAGCGTAGGCGCAGAGCCCTGCACCAGCACCCAGAAATTGACGGCGTTTCAGCATTGTTACTCTCCGGTCATTGATTAGACTAATGAGTATTACAATGTCACGCCAAAGTTTGCTGCGTGCATGCTGCGGGCTTTCTCCCTAAAGGGCTTGGGGTTTTGGGTCGCCATCGCGCACCCAAAATGCCCCGCAGATGGGCTACTCCAGGCCGAATTCTGCGCGCAACGCCTCGCAAAACTGTGCGTGGCCGCTCAAGGTCAGGGTCACCGTCAGTCTTGGTGGTGCTGCCGTTTCAAACTGGCGCGCAATGCCCCCGGTCGCTGGGTCGAAATGCAGGGCCACGGGTGTGCTCACCTCCTGCACCCCTCGCAGGTCGTACTGCCAATCGCCGCCATCTTCCAAGGGGCTGGGGCCTTCTGGAAACTGCCCATGACACCACTGCAGCACCTGGGTGATCTCATGTTGCAGGCGTGCCCACTGCGCTTCCGTCACACAGGCCATCGCATCAAACGTGCCTGTGCCTTCGTCGTCTTCGCTGTAATCAAAATCAAGGTAGTCCAGGGTCATGGGGCGTAGGTGTGAGAGGGTTGTGATCAGAGCGCATTGTCCGGTCTGTGCAGCAGTCGCCGTGCACAATATCTGCCGCCACCCACTACCTTTTTTGTTCGCAACGCCATGTCTCCTAAGCCCACTTTGATGTCTGTCGATGCGCTGGATTTTGGTTATCCCCAGTGCAACGTTTTTCAGGGCTTCAGCCTTCGTTGTAATGCGGGATTGGTCCTGTTGTGCGGCGATGAAAGCACGGGCAAAACAACGTTGCTGCGTTTGCTTGCGGGTGAGCTGGCGGCGCAAAAAGGGCGCGTGGCAGTGGGTGGCGTGGATGCTGTGCAGGAGCCAGAGCGCTACAGCGCCCAGGTTTTTTGGATGGACCCGCGCTCGGATGCACTGAACACCACTACCGCCCAGGCTTGGCTGGATGCGCAAGCCGCCAAGTATTCGCGCTGGGATGCGAACGCTTTGGCGGTGCACGTTGCAGGCTTTGCGTTGGCAGAGCATTTGGCCAAGCCTTTTCATGCGCTGTCCACCGGCACTCGTCGCAAGGTGTGCATGGCTGCTGCATTGGCCAGCGGGGCGCCGCTGACGCTGATTGATGACCCCATCGCCGGGCTGGACAAGCCTTCGGTGACGTACCTCGCCCAGGCGCTGAACACCTGTGCGGACGAGCCCGAGCGCGTCGTGGTGGTTGCCCACCATGCGCCTTTGCCCGGAGTGCGGTGGGCACACAGGGTGGATTTGGCTGGCGTCGGCAGATAGGCGAGTGCCACGTTGCAGGGCCAGTCAGGTCGGCGTGCGGTAACGAATGCCCATGTCTGTACAAGACCGGTAAAGCCTGGGTAAATCCCGCGCCGCTCCAGTGCTGGTGGCCGAGCCGTGGCTACCATACGGCCTCCGTTACCGCATTGCTCCGGCACGCCTGGCCACGCTTTTTTCCATGCCCGCTCCTTTTTTCATGTCTTCCTGGTCTGCCGTGCGCCAACAGGGCCGCGTGCGGTGGTGGTTCGTGTCATTGCTGTTGCTGGCGGCCGCTGCGGCCGGGGCCTGGTGGTGGAAGCAGCAGCAGGCGCCCGCGGCCGCATCTGCGGGCGCCGCGCGTGCCCCCGGCCGGTTCAGTGGGGCGGGGGCTGCCCAGCCGGTGTCGGTGGGGGTGGTGCAGCGCCAGGATCTACGCGTGATGGTCAGCGCCATCGGCACCATGAGCGCGCGTGCCACGGCCGTGGTGCGGGCCAAGGCCAGCGGTGAGCTGTTGTCCATCAAGTTCAAGGAAGGTGATGAGGTCAAGGCCGGGCAATTGCTGGCTGAAATTGATCCCCGCAGTTACCAGGCCACGCTGACCCAGGCCCAGGGCAACCTGCAGCGCGACCAGGCCCAACTCAAAAATGCCCAGCTCGATCTGCAGCGCTACCAAGACCTGCTCGCCAAGGATTCGATCGCAGCCCAGCAGGTAGACACCCAAAAAGCTTTGGTCCGCCAATTGGAAGGCACGGTAGCCGCCGACCAGGCCCAGGTCGATGCCGCCAAGCTGCAGCTGAGCTACACCCGCATCACCGCACCCATCAGTGGGCGCCTGGGCTTGCGCCAGGCCGATGTGGGCAATGTGGTGGGCCCATCGGACGCCGCAGGCATCGTCACCATCACCCAGGTGCGGCCCATCGATGCCGTGTTTTCGGTGCCCGAGGCACAGCTGGTTGCCATCAACCAGCGCCTTCAAAGTGGTGCCAGCTTGCCGGTAGAGCTGTGGGACCGCGAGCAAAAGCAGCGCCTCGCCCGCGGGCGGCTGGGTGCGGTGGACAACGCCATCGACGCCACCACCGGCACCATCAAAGCCAAGGCAGCCTTTGCCAATGAAGAAGGCGCTCTCTTTCCCAACCAGTTCGTCAACGTGAAGCTGCAGGTCAACCTGCTCAAGGACGTGCTCACGGTGCCCAGCACGGCGGTGCAGAACAACTACGTGTATCTGGTGCGCCCCGACGGCACCGTGACCCAGCGGCGCATTCGTGTGGGTGTGGTGGACGGCGACCGCGTGAGCGTGGAGGGTGAACTGCAGGATGGTGACCAGGTGGTGACTGATGGCATCGACCGCCTGCGCGAAGGCGCCAAGGTGGCCGTGATTGACAGCGGTGCTGCCACCCGCGCCGATGCAGCCACCCAGGACGCAGGCGCCCGCCGTGCAGCTTTGATGGCGAGCCTGACCCCGCAAGAGCGCGAACAGGTGGCCAAGATGACGCAGGAAGAGCGGCGGGCGTTCTTCCGCAACCGGCGCGCGCAGGCGCCCCAGGCGGCGGCTTCCGCCCCAGCTTCTGGCGCGTCTGCTGCGGTGGCCTCCACGCAGGCGGCCTCTGCGGCCGCATCGCCAGGGTCTGCCCCCGTGCGCTGAGCGATAGCGCTTCTCCACCCAGCGCTTTCCGCGTCGCACCTCGCAGACCCCGTCGCCGTTCCCGCCATGAATTTGTCCCGCATCTTCATCCTGCGCCCCATCGCCACCTCGCTGTTGATGGTGGCGCTGCTCATCGCAGGCTTGCTGGCTTACCGGCTGCTGCCCATCTCGGCCCTGCCGGAGGTGGACTACCCCACCATCCAGGTCACTACGTTGTACCCCGGGGCCAGCCCCGATGTGATGACCTCCAACGTCACAGCGCCCCTGGAGCGGCAGTTTGGCCAGATGCCGGGCTTGTCCCAAATGTCGTCCACCAGCTCGGGCGGGGCCTCGGTCATCACGCTGCGGTTTGCGCCGGATATGTCGATGGACGTGGCCGAGCAGCAGGTGCAGGCCGCCATCAACGCGGGCAGCAACCTGCTGCCGAACGACCTGCCCATGCCGCCGATCTACAGCAAGGTCAATCCGGCCGATGCGCCCGTGCTCACGCTGGCCATCACCTCGCCCTCGCTGCCTGTCATCCGCCTCAATGATCTGGTGGAAAACCGCCTCGCGCCCAAGCTCTCGCAGGTCAACGGCGTGGGCTTGGTGGCCATTGCGGGCGGGCGCCGCCCGGCGGTGCGCATCCAGGCCAACCCCACCGCGCTGGCCAACCTGGGTCTCACGCTGGAGGACGTGCGCAGCGCCATCGCAGCGGCCAACGTCAAGCAGGCCAAGGGTGGCTTTGACGGGCCCGCGCGCGCCTCCACCATCGACGCCAATGACCAGCTCCAGTCCGCGCAGGAATACCGTGACCTGATCCTCGCGTTCAAAAACGGCAACCCCATTCGCCTGCGCGATGTGGCGCAAACCGTGGACGACGCCGAGAACACGCGCCTGGCCGCCTGGGCGGGTACGCCCGACACGGGCTCCAAGTCGGGCGTCATCCTCAACATCCGCCGTCAGCCGGGCGCCAACGTCATCGACACGGTCGATCGCATCAAGGCCTTGCTGCCCCAGTTGCAAAGTACGCTGCCCGCGTCGATGGACGTGCGGGTGCTCACCGACCGCACCACCACCATCCGCGCCTCGGTCAACGACATGCAGACCGAGCTGGCGCTGGCCATTGGCCTGGTGGTGGCGGTCATCTTTGTGTTTTTGCGCAGTGCCTCGGCCACGCTCATCCCCAGCTTTGCGGTGCCGCTGTCGCTGGTGGGCACGTTTGGCGTGATGTACCTGGCGGGTTTTTCCATCAACAACCTCACGCTGATGGCGCTGACCATATCGACGGGCTTTGTGGTGGACGACGCCATCGTGATGATCGAGAACATTGCCCGCTACGTGGAAGAGGGCGAGCCACCGCTGCAGGCCGCGCTCAAGGGCGCCAAGCAGATCGGCTTCACCATCATCTCGCTCACCATCTCGCTCATTGCGGTGCTGATTCCGCTGCTGTTCATGGGCGATGTGGTGGGGCGCCTGTTCCATGAATTTGCCATCACCATGGCGGTGGCCATTTTGCTGTCGGCGGTGGTGTCGCTCACGCTCACGCCCATGCTGTGCGCCCGCCTGCTGCGCCACACGCCCGAAGAAAGCCACGGCCGCCTGTACCAGACCACGGGTCGGTTTTTTGACCGCACCATCGCCCGCTATGGCCGTGCGCTGCAGTGGGTGCTGAACCGCCGGGGCCTGACCTGGCTGGTGTTTGGCGCCACGCTGGTGCTGACGGTGGTGCTCTATCTGGTGGTGCCCAAAGGCTTTTTCCCGGTGCAAGACACGGGCACGCTGCAGGCCACCACCGAGGCCGACCAGTCCATCTCGTTCGCCGCCATGGCCGAGCGCCAGCAGCGCCTGGCCGAGCGCATTCTGCAAGACCCGGCCGTGAAAAGCGTGTCTTCCTTCATCGGGGTGGATGGTGCCAACACCACGCTCAACACCGGCCGCCTTCTCATTGACCTGAAGCCCCACGCGGAGCGCGACCGCGCCCCCGTGGTGCTGCGCCGCCTGGCCGATGAAACGCGGGACATCGTGGGGATTCGCCTCTATGCCCAGCCCGTGCAAGACCTCACCATTGAAGACCGCGTGGCGCGGACCCAGTACCAGTTGCTGCTCTCGTCGCCCGACATGGCCCAGCTGCAGACCAGCACTGCCGACCTGGTGCAGCGCATGCGCGCCCTGCCGCAACTGGCTGATGTGGCCAGCGACCTGCAAAACCAGGGCCTGCAGGCCTTTGTGCAGATCGACCGCGCCCAAGCCAGCCGCCTGGGCGTGACGGTGGCGGGCATCGACACCGCGCTGTACAACGCCTTTGGCCAGCGGCTCATCTCCACCATCTTCACCCAGTCCAACCAGTACCGCGTGGTGCTGGAGGTGGCGCCGCAGTTCAAGCTGGGGCCAGAGGCATTGAACAGCATTTACGTCACGTCGAGCGCGGGCAAACCTGTGGCCCTGTCGTCCGTCGCCCGCATTGAAGAGCGCCCCATGCCTCTGGCGGTGAACCACGTGGGCCAGCTGCCTGCCGCCACCATCTCGTTCAACACCGCACCCGGCGTGGCGCTGGGCGATGCGGTCAAGGCCATCCAGACCGAGCAGGCGGCAGCGCGTGCGGCGGGCTTGCTGCCGTTGTCGGTAGACACCAACTTCCAGGGCGCGGCGCTGGCGTTTCAGGCGTCGCTGTCGAACACGCTGCTGCTCATCCTGGCGGCGGTGGTCACCATGTACATCGTGCTGGGGGTGCTGTACGAGAGCACGATCCATCCGGTGACCATCCTCTCGACTTTGCCCTCGGCGGGCGTGGGGGCGCTGCTGGCGTTGTGGATGGCGGGGCTGGATGTGGACATCGTGGCGGTGATCGGCATCGTGCTCTTGATTGGCATCGTCAAGAAGAACGCGATCATGATGATCGACTTTGCGCTGGAGGCGCAGCGCGACCAGGGTTTGCCTGCGCGGGAAGCGATTTACCAGGCTTGTCTGCTGCGGTTTCGGCCGATTTTGATGACGACGCTGGCGGCTTTGCTCGGTGCGTTGCCGTTGATGTTGGGTGGGGGTGTGGGCAGTGAGTTGCGGCATCCGCTGGGGGTGACGATGGTGGGGGGGCTGATCGTGAGCCAGTTGCTCACGCTGTTTACGACGCCGGTGATTTATTTGACGTTTGAGGGGTGGGCGCAGCGGTGGCGGGCGCGGCGGGGGGCTGTGTGATGAGTGCTCCTGTTTTTGTAGCTGGTGGCGCTTTGTTGGTAAGCGCTGGAGGTCTTTTTTGCTTCATGCCTTTGCGTGGTGCGGGAGCCGGGGAGTGCGCCCGGCGGCGCAGTAACTTTCTTTTGCTTCGCCAAAAGAAAGTCACCAAAGAAAAGGCGACCCCACTGTCTGCGTCCCTGCGCTTCGCTTCGGGCAACCTGCGGTGCTCGCGTCCAGCGGGGTCTCGCTCGAACTCGCTGCGCTGCGCTTCGCTCAGACAATCGCGAGCCCTGATCCGCTGGCCGCTGTGCTCCTCGGCGCATACAGAGGGGATGGGGGAGTCAAACAGCCAAACAGCACCTCGGGCCATTGCTTCGCTCGGCCCTTTGTTGTGGGCGCAAGCGCCTTGCGCAGGGCGCCGCAATTTCTGGGTCGAGCGCAGCGAAGACCCGAATGGCTGTTTGGCTGTTAACCCCCTGCTGGCTGCGCCTGCGGCGGGGCGGTTGTGGGGTGGCATGGGCGCCCGTGCGCCCATGCTTCGTGATCTGACTCGCCGTGGCTGTCCGAGCGGCGCTGCGCAGCAGCAAAGCGAGTTCCACGGCGCACCCCGCAACCGCTCCGCCGCAGGTTTGCCCCGTAGCGCAGCGCAGGGGTCGCAGACTGGGGGGCGCCTTTCTTTTGGGTACTTTTCTTTGGCGAAGCAAAGAAAAGTGCCTCGCCCGCCGGGGCGAAATCCCGGCTCCCGCCCTTGGCAAAGGCATGCAGCCAAAAGAATGGCGACGAATCAGACCACTATCAAATTAGTAGCTGCAAGCGCTTATCTAATAAGCGCTAGAGCCCGAAAACACATCAAACCCCAGAGGCCTGCCCCGTGAGCCTCTCCACCCCCTTCATCCACCGCCCCATCGCCACCATGCTCCTCACCCTGGGCCTGGCCCTGGTGGGCGCGGTGTCCTACTTCCTCCTGCCTGTGGCCCCGCTGCCCCAGGTCGATTACCCCACCATCTCCGTCAGCGCCAGCCTGCCTGGCGCCAGCCCCGACACCGTGGCCGCTACCGTCGCCACGCCGCTGGAGCGGGCGCTGGGCTCCATTGCCGGGGTCAACGAAATCACCTCGCGCTCCATCCTGGGCAGCACTAGCATCACCCTGCAGTTTGATCTGAGCCGCGACGTGGACAGCGCCGCGCGCGATGTGCAGGCGGCCATCAATGCGGCACGCTCGCTGCTGCCCACGGGCATGCCCAGCAACCCGACCTACCGCAAGGTCAACCCGGCGGATTCGCCCATCATGATCCTGGCGCTCACGTCCGGCTCGCTCACGCGCGGGCAGATGTACGACGCGGCCTCCACCGTGCTGGCGCAAAAGCTCTCGCAGGTCGAAGGGGTGGGGCAAGCCACTGTGAGTGGCGGGGCGCTGCCTGCGGTTCGCGTGTCGCTCGACCCGGTGCGGCTGGCGGCCAACGGCGTGTCGCTGGAGCAGGTGCGCAGCGCCATCAGCACCACCAACGCCAACCGCCCGCTGGGCGCGGTAGAGCGTGAAGACCACTATTGGCAAATTGCCGCCAACGACCAGGCCCGCGTGGCGGCCGACTACGCGCCGCTGGTGCTGCGCTGGAAGGATGGCAACGCCATTCGCCTGTCAGACGTGGCCGAGGTGACCGATTCGGTGCAGGATGTGCGCAACTTTGGTGTGGCCAATGGCAAGCCCGCCATCTTGCTGCAGGTGTTCAAGCAGCCGGGCGCCAACATTCTGGAGGCCGTGGACCGGGTGCGTTCCCTGCTGCCGCAATTGCAGGCATCCATCCCGGCGGCTATTGACATTGAAATCGTTTCAGACCGCACGCCCACGCTGCGCGCCTCGGTCAAAGAGGTGGAGAACGCGCTTGTCATCGCCGTGGGGCTGGTGATCCTGGTGGTGTTTCTGTTCCTGCGCAACGGGCGCGCCACGCTCATCCCGGCGGTGGCGGTGCCGGTGTCGCTGGCGGGCACGTTCGGGGTGATGTACCTGGCGGGCTACACGCTCGACAACCTCTCGCTCATGGCGCTGACCATTGCCACCGGCTTTGTGGTGGACGATGCCATCGTGGTGCTCGAAAACATCATGCGCCACATGGAGCGGGGCAAGTCGGCGCTGCAGGCGTCATTGGATGGTGCCCGCGAGATCGGCTTCACCGTCGTCTCCATGAGCATCTCGCTCATCGCGGTGTTCGTGCCCATTCTGTTTATGGGCGGCATCGTGGGCCGCTTCTTTCGGGAATTCGCCATCGTCATGTCGGCGTCCATTCTGGTGTCGCTGGTGATCTCGCTCACCACCACGCCCATGATGTGCGCGGCCTTGCTCAAGCACCCTGCGCCTGCGCAGGCGGCGCCGCGCACGCTCTGGTGGGCGCGGTTTTCGCGGTGGGTGGATGGCTGGCAGACCCGTGGTTTGCGTGCGTACCGCCACAGCCTGGCCTGGTGCCTGCGCCACCAGCCTGTCGTGCTGCTGGTGCTGGCCGGTGTGGTGGGGCTCAACGTCTACCTCTACACCGCCATCGACAAGGGCTTCATGCCCGAGCAAGACACGGGGCGCATCTCGGGCTTCATCCGGGCCGACCAGGCCACGTCGTACCAGGCCATGGAGCAGCGGCTGCAGCGCTTTTTGGCCATCGTGCAGGCCGACCCGGCGGTGGAATATGTCACCGGCACCACGGGTGGCTGGCAGCGCAACGCGGCGGCGATGTTCATGACGCTCAAGCGCGGGCCGGGGCAGGAGTCGTCTGAGGTGGTCATCGCACGGCTGCGCGAGCAGCTCAAGAACGAGCCTGGCGCGCGCCTGTTCATGTCGCCGCAGCGTGACATCCGCATTGGCGGGCGGCAAAGCGGTGCCTCGTTTGACTACACGCTGCAGGCCGACGACATTGCCGAGCTGCGCACCTGGGAGCCGCGCATCCGCCAGGCGCTTTCGCAGCTGCCCGAGCTGGAAGACGTGAACAGTGACGTGGCCGACTACGGCTTGCAGACCACGCTGGTGATTGACCGCGACGCCGCCACGCGCCTGGGCCTCACCATGGCGCAGATCGACGCCACCTTGAACGACGCCTTTGGCCAGCGCCAGGTGGGCGTCATCTACAACCCCCTCAACCAGTACCGCGTGGTGATGGAGGCCGCGCCGCAATACCTGCAAAGCCCCGAGACGCTGCGCGGCTTCTTCTTTGTGAACAACGTGGGCCAGCAGGTGCCGCTCACCGCGTTTGCGCGCATCACCACCACCAACACGCCGCTGTCTGTGAACCACGAGCGCGGCACACCCGCCAGCACCATCAGTTTCAGCCTGGCGCCGGGCGTGTCGCTGTCGCAGGCGGCCGATGCCGTGAACAACGCCGTGGCCGAACTGGGTGTGCCCGTGGGCATTCGTGGCAGCTTCAGCGGCACGGCGGGGGCGTTCCAGTCCGCCCTGGCGGGGCAGCCGCTGCTCATCCTGGCGGCCATCATCACCATCTACCTGGTGCTGGGCATCCTGTATGAAAACCTGGTGCACCCCATCACCATCCTCTCCACACTGCCTTCGGCCGGGGTGGGGGCGCTGCTGGCGTTGATGTGGTTCAAGACGGAGTTCTCGCTGATCGCGCTCATCGGCGTCATCCTGCTGATCGGCATCGTCAAAAAGAACGCGATCATGATGATCGACTTCGCCCTGGCGCGGCAGCGCGATGGCTACGCCACGGCGGCCCAATCCATCTACCGCGCCTGCAGCCTTCGCTTGCGCCCCATCCTCATGACCACCATGGCCGCCATTTTTGGTGCGCTGCCTCTGGCGCTGAACCGTGCGGACGGGGCCGAGCTGCGCCAACCCCTGGGCATTGCCGTGGTGGGTGGGTTGCTGGTGAGCCAGCTGCTCACGCTCTACACCACGCCCGTGGTTTATGTCGCGCTGGACCGCTTGCGCCAGCGTGTGCTGCGCGCCGTGCGCCGCCAGCGGGGGCGTGCGCCCCAGGCCGCTCATGGCCCCGTGGCCCCAGCGCTCGAAGGAAACGACTGATGTCTGCCATGCCACTATCCCTTGCGTTGACGATCCGTTCTTGTCGGCCTGCCACTCTGCGCCTGCTGCCCGCCTTGCTGGTAGCTGCCGGGTTGGTGGCATGCAGCACCCCGCCGGTGTACGAACGCCCCGCACAGCCCGTGCCCGCCCATTACAAGCAAGCCTTGGCCGCCACGGCGGGGGGTGTTTGGCAGCCTGCGCAGGCAGGCCAAGTCGCCGCTGAAGCCACCGCCGCGTGGTGGACGCTGTACGGCGATGTCACGCTCAACGCCCTGCAAGAGCAGGCAGCCAGCGGCAACCAGAGCATTGCCTTGTCTCTGGCACGCCTGCGTGCGGCCCAGGCAGCCGTGGCCAGCAGCCGTGCCAGCATGGCGCCCACGCTGGGCACCAGCGCCAGCGCATCGCGCGCGCGCAGCGGCAGCCAGGCGGCCAATGGCAGCACCAGCACACGCACCAGCAGCAGTTACTCGCTGGGCCTGAACGCCAGCTGGGAGCTGGACTTGTGGGGCCGCATCGCAGGCACGGTGGATGCTGCCCGCGCCAGCGCCCAGGCCAGTGCGGACGACCTGGCCGCCGCCCGCCTGTCGGTGCAGGCCAGCGTGGCACAAACCTATTTTTCGTTGCGCGCTGCAGAAGCCAACGCCCAAATCCTGCGCGAAACGCTGCAGGCCTACGAGCGCAGCTGGGAGCTGACGCGTAACCGCCAGCAAGCGGGCGTGGCCTCGGTGGCCGATGTGGCGCAGGCCGAATCGCAGTACAAGTCCACCCAGGTGCAACTCCTGGAGGCAGAAACCACCCGCACCCAGCTGGAAAACGCCCTGGCTGCGCTGCTGGGCCAGGCCCCCGCCAGCTTCAGCCTGCCCGCCACGGGCACGCTGCCCCAGCCCCCGGTGGTGCCCGCCCAGCTGCCATCGCAACTGCTGGAGCGTCGCCCCGACATCGCCGCTGCCGAGCGCCGGGTGGCCGCCGCCAATGCGCAAATCGGCGTGGCGCAGGCCGCGTTCTTCCCGGTGCTCTCGCTGTCGGGCACGGCGGGGTACCGGGGCTCGGAGCTGTCCAACCTGTTCAATGCCCCCAACCTGTTCTGGTCGCTGGGGCCGCAACTGGCGCTGTCGCTCTTCGATGGCGGTGCCCGCACGGCTGCGGTGGAGTCGGCCCGCGCCGCCAACGAACAGGCCGCCGCCACCTACCGTCAAACGGTGCTGACGGCGCTGCAGGAAGTGGAAGACAACCTGACCGCTGCCACGGCCCTGGCGCAAGAGCAGCAACTGCAAACCGAAGCCCTGGCCGCCGCTCAGCGTGCGCTGGATGTCGTCAACAACCAGTACCGCGCGGGCACCGTCGCCTACCTGAGCGTCATCACCGCCCAGACTTCGGTCTTGTCTGCACAGCGCAGCCTGGTGGATGTGCGCAGCCGCAGGCTGGCGGCGGTGAACACTTTGTTGAAGAATGTGGCCGGGCGTTGGGAGGTCGCTGCGCGTTAGCAGCTGGCGTTTGCCCTGGGGCGCAGTGCTGCGCCCCGGGTGGAGGAAACGAATAGCTCAGCTTGGCTTTACAGCACCAAAAACGCCACTGCCGCCACGGCCGTAGGCCCCAGCGCGCCCAGCAGCAGTCCACCCGCGCCGATGGTTTGGTCTGCAAAACCGTTTTTCAGCAGCGCCACGCCCGCAGGGTTGGGCGCGTTGGCAATGACCGTGAGGCCGCCACCAGCCACAGCACCGGCTACCAGCATGTATTGGGCGGCAGGAGTGATGCCCTGGATGAGCGAGCCCAGGTAGGTGAGGGCGGCGTTGTCCGTGATGGCGGTGAGGCCCAGGGCGCCTGCGAACAGGGCCAGGGGCTCCAGCCCCGCGACGATGGGTTGCAGCCACCATTGCTGCATGCCGCCCAGCACCACCAGCCCCGCCAGGAAGAAGCCCACCAGCAGTGCCTCTTTGAGGATGAGCGGGCTCTGGTGGCGTGCATAGGCCTGCGTGTAGCCCAGGAACATCAGAAAGATGCCCAAAAACACCACCGGGTGGTGCGCGAACAGCACCACGCCCGCCAGCAGCGCAATGTGCGTTGCGGCCACGGCGGCGGGCACAGGGCGCTGGTCAGCCGCTTCTTGCCCTGCCCGCAGGGCTTCGGCGCTGGGCAGGTGCCGGCGCAGGGCCAGCGCACATGCCGTGGCGTTCACCAGCACGGCCAGCGCGGCCTTCCAGCCAAAGGTGGTAAGCATGAAGGCGCTGTCCCAACCCCAGGTGGCGGCCACCATCAGCACGGGCGGCGCGGCATACGAGGTGAGCGTGCCGCCGATGGATACATTGACAAACAGCACGCCCAGCGCCAGGTATTTGAGCCGCTCTGGCACGCCCGTGCGGAAGATTTGCGGGGCCAGCATGAGGGCGGCAATGGTCATGGCGGCGGGCTCGGTGATGAGCGAGCCCAGCAGCGGCACAGCCGCCAGCCCCAGCCAGGCGGTTGCCAGCGGGGTGGGCACCGGGGCCAGCTTGGCAAGGGTGTGGACGATGGCCACCACCGTGCGCAGCACTGGGCGCGATGCGGCAATGACCATGACCACGAAGACGAACAAAGGCTCGGTGTAGTTGCGCGATTCAGCGTATTGCAGGGCCTGCGGGCCGCCCACGGCCAGCGCCATGGCCACGATGAGCACGATGGCCCAGAAGCCAAAGACCACCTCGACCTCGCCCAGCAGGTGAAACAGCCCGGCGTGGCGTGGGTAGCGGTGCGAGAGCCGCTCGAAGAATTTGACGGAAAAGGTGTGCAGCAACGCCACGCCAAAAAGGGCAGCGGCAATCCATTGGATGAGGGGTGTATTCATGCAGGCAAGCGGTCGTAGAAAAGCCGCGTGGCGGCCCGACCATCGCTGTACCTGTTGCGCCGATTTGCGCAGACACCCGTCGCGTATTTTAACCGCCAGGACTTGCGCAGCTGCGTAGGAGAAGGGCGCCCGTGGTGCCCGGCGCCGCTACATCGCCTTGAACAGGTGTGCGTAAAGGCGGCTCACGGCCAGGCGCTCGGGGCGCCCGTGCAGGTTCAGGTGCAGCTTGCCAGATTCGTCGCGCACCACGGTGGCGATGGCGCTGGCGCGCACCAGGGTGCTGCGGTGCACTTGCCAGAATTCCTGCGGGTCCAGCTGGTCTGCCAGCTCTTTGAGCGGGGTACGGATGAGGTATTCGGCACTTGCCGTGAGCACGCGGACGTATTTGTCTGCGGCCTCAAAGTACAGCACGTCGCCCACGGGCACCATGTGGATCTGGTTGCCGTGGCTGGCCTGGATGACGGTGAGGCGTGGGGGCTGTGCCTGGCTGCGACGTGCCCACCGAGCCCAGGGCGGTGGCCAGCACGGCGGCGGTGAGGTGGATGGCGACAGCGGGGCTGAGGTTCGACAAGTCACGAAGGGCGGTGGTCATGGCGTTCATCTGTGCGGAATGGCCGGGATGGACATGACTGTGCAGGGTTCCCCGCGCAGCCACCGTCCGCTTGCAGACGAACTGCATGGGGACGCCGCGCAATGCAGGCGGCTTACCGCGAGGTGCAGTCCGCTTCGGGCGAGGTGCGCAGGTGCTGCATCGCCTGCGAGTAGAGGCTGTGCCAAACCAAGATGCGGCGCGACGATAATTTGCGCTTTGGTTGGCCCGTGGGGCCTGAAGGAATTGCGCGTGGATATCGTTTTGCTGGTCAAGGCCGCCATCATGGGCGTGGTCGAGGGATTGACCGAGTTTCTTCCCATCTCGTCCACCGGCCACCTGATTTTGGCGGGGTCGCTGCTGGGTTTTGACGATGCCAAGGCCAAGGTGTTCGATATTGCCATCCAGACCGGTGCCATCTTTGCCGTCATCCTGGTGTATTGGCAAAAGATTCGTGCCACGCTGGTGGCCCTGCCCACTGAACGGCAGGCCCAGCGTTTTGCGCTGAATGTGTTGATCGGTTTTGTGCCCGCCGTGGTGCTGGGCCTGCTGTTTGGCAAGGCCATCAAGGCGCACCTGTTCACGCCGGTGGTGGTGGCCACCACGTTCATCGTCGGCGGATTCATCATCCTGTGGGCAGAGCGCCGCGCGCCTGTGGCCACGCGCATTGAATCGGTGGACGACATGGGCCCGCTGGATGCGCTCAAAGTGGGCCTGGTGCAGTGTCTGGCCATGGTGCCGGGCACCAGCCGCAGTGGTGCCACCATCATCGGGGGCATGCTGCTGGGGTTGTCGCGCAAGGCTGCCACTGACTTCTCCTTCTTCCTGGCGATTCCCACGCTGATTGGTGCGGGGGTGTACAGCCTCTACAAAGAGCGAGCGCTGCTCTCCCTGGCCGATGCGCCGATGTTCCTCACCGGGCTGGTGTTCTCGTTCATCAGTGCCTGGCTTTGCGTGCGCTGGCTGCTGCGCTACATCAGTACGCACAGTTTTGTGGTGTTTGCCTATTACCGCATCGTGTTTGGTGTGGTGGTGCTGGCAACGGCGTGGTTGGGGTGGGTGCAATGGGCCGAATAAACATGCTGCGAGAGGTGGTGGCGGTGACAGCCGCCTTGGTTTGCTGCGCCACAGGCTCAGCTTTGGCCGAGGATGTCGCCAGTCAGGCGACTTCCTCAACCTCTTCGGCCCACGGGCTGGAACCAGCGTCCACACTGGCGCTTGGTGCTCTTGACGAGTCGGGGGCTGTGGTCACAGAGGCGGCGGCCCCAGCCCCCAAGCCCCGTGTCAACTACGTGCTCGGAGCCATCGTCAGCTCAAGCCCCGACTACGCGGGCGGTGCCGAGCGCTCTTACGGCCTGCGGCCTGCCTGGGCGCTCGAGTACGGGCGCTTTCGCCTCAGCTCGTCGCGCGGCAATGCCTTGATGGGACACGGGCTGACTGCGCAATCAGAGTCAGGCGCCAGTGCGATGCTGGCGCAAAGCGAACGGTTTTCTCTGCGCGCCTCGTTGCGCATAGACCAGGGCGATGACGGCTCGGACTCTCCACGCCGCCGGGGCTTGCCCGATGTGCGCTCCACCTTGCGGGCGCGGCTCAGCACCGGCTATGCCTTGACCCCACGCTGGTCGGTGGGCGCAGGGGTTTCGCAAGACATTCTGGGGCGTGACGGTGGCGCCCTGATGTCGCTCAACCTGGGCTACAGCTTTCCCTATTCACAGCAAACGCGGGTGTCGTTCGGTGTGGGGGCAGGCTTTGCCGACCGGCAGTACCTGCGCAGCCATTTCGGCGTGCCAGCAGGCTCTGCCAGCCCGCTGCCTGCGTTCGACCCGAAAGCCGGGCTTTACTCGGTGGATGCTGGCGTGGACGTGATGGTGGCCCTGAGCCGCCATTGGGTGGCGGTGGGTGGGGTGAGCGTGTCGCAGTTGCAGGGCGATGCGCGGCGCAGCCCGCTCACGGTGAAACCCTTGGGGTATTCGGCCTCGGTGGGGCTGGCATACCGCTGCTGCCGTTGAGGTGTGCGGGCATGGCCGGACACCCTGGCCGCTTGATTCGCGCAGAGAATGGCTAGGCTGATGACAGGGCCAGGTCGCCCGTATTGCGGCGCACACAGAACTTGCCGCTTTGTTTGCCGCTGTGCATCGCCGCATCGGCCAGCTTGATGAGGCCCGCCCCGTCCTGGCTGTCAATGGGCGCGATGGCGTAGCCGATGGTCAGGCCCACCTGGACCTGGATGCCGCCCAGCGCGAAAGGTGATGAAAACGCTCCGAGCAACTTGAGGCCCAGTTCATGGGCTTGCGTGGTGCTTTGCAATTCGCCCGTCATCACCACAAACTCGTCGCCACCCAGGCGGGCAATCACATCAGACTGGCGCAGGTGGCACTGCAGGCGGCGGGCCACGGCCACCAGCAGCTCGTCGCCCACGTCGTGCCCGTGCTGGTCGTTCACGGGCTTGAAGCCGTCCAGGTCCATCACGTACACCGCCAGCAGATTTTCATGCCTGGCGCGCGCGAGGGCTGACGATAGTTCGATCTGCATGCCGCGGCGGTTGGGCAGGCCGGTCAGCGGGTCGGTGTGGGCCAGCGAGTGCATGGCATCGAGCTGCTGGTTGGCGTGTTGCACCTTGGTGTGCAGCTCTTTGGTGCGCAAGCCCAGCACGCGCATGAACAGCAGCATGTCGAGGGTGGCAGAGATCTGGAATGAATACAGCGTCCAGAAATTGACGGGCAGCGCCCCATTGATCACACCGATGATGGCTGCCGAGCCCAGGCCGTATACAAACCACGCTATCAGCAAGGTGGTGCCAATGCTGTCGCCCGCGCGTGCGCGCCGCCAAGCGCCCGGCAGACAGAGCAGGGCGGGCAGCGGGCCCATGATGCTGACGATGGCGGCCAGCCCCTTCAGCGAGATCAGGTCAAGGGCAAACGCCACCCCCCAGACCCACGCTGAACAAGGCGCCCCACCGCATGCGGCGCAAGAAGCGGCTTTGCGGGTTGTGCCCCTCCAGGGCCTGGCTCATGAACAAAAAGCTGCCCGTGATGGCCATCAGCGATGCCAGCCCCACGGCATGGCTCGTCAACCAGGGGCTGTGGCCCCACAGATACTGCTGGCCCACGCCAAAAAAGTGCAAGGAATAGAGCAGGCTGCCGCTGGTGAGCAGCGCATACTGGATGAACAGCGGCTCGCGCAGGCTGTACCACTGCGCCATGCTGTAGAAGATGAGGCACAGCGCCAGGCCGGTCAACACGCCTTGCAGCATTTGCTCGTTCACGGCCCGGCCCAGAATGCCGGTGGGCGTGTTGAACGTGATGGGCAAAATCATCGCGCCCCGGGTCTGCACCCGCAGCAAGAATTCGTAGTTCTGGCCTGCTTCCAGCTGAAACGCCTGCGCGGGCGTGCGCCCGGGCAGGGGCCGCTGGGCCCGCGGCACTTCTGTGCCCAGCACGCTGCGTTGCGGCACCTTTCCGCCTTGCAGCAGCACATCAATGCGATTGAGGTCGGGGTGGTTGATTTCAAGCACCCACCTGCCGTCGGATGCGGGGTCCACCGCCAGGGGGATGTGCAGCCACACGGCATCCTTGCGCACTCCCAGCGTGGCATCTTTGGTGGGCTTTTGAAACTCGTCCAGCCGGGCCAGCGCCTCTTCGGCGGTCAACGTCAGTTGCTCGTCTACCAGGAGCCGCACGGCGGGCCAGGCGGCCACTGTGTTGTCAGCGTCACGCAGCAGCAGCGGCCCTGCCGCCTGCACCGGGCTCAGGTGCGCTATCCACAGCATCCAGACAGCAGCCATACCCATGCACCAGCGCACAGAGGCCGCGCGCGGGCCCAGGCCTGTGAGCCAGTGGCTGATCAGCTGAAGAAACGAGATCTGCACGTGCTGAGACTGTTTGAGCGAGGGAAAGTGGGACGGATGGCCTCAGTGCCTAGCGGTGTGCCAGCACGCAGGCGTAGCCTCTGCCACCCACAGGGCTCGCGGGTGGCTCCACAGGAATTTCATGGGTTGCTCGCCCTGAACCCTCAGCCCGGCAAGCAACCGAGCGCAAGAAGCAAAAAGACGGGCGGCAAACGGCGGCATGATTGATGTATCACCTTGTAACGCGCACTCAGTGTAGGGTATCGCGGGCCCAAAGCATGATGAATTTTTACAATTCCGTACGTGCTGGTGCCTTCTGCTACAGGCTTGATGGCCCGGGTGAGGGTAACCACCGGGGTCTCCGTCGCCTTCCGCCTGCCGGGTGACGGGGGTGGGGCGGGGGGCTCGCCGCTCAGCGGCCCTGGGTGACGGCCTGCAGGTTCAGCAGCGAGGCCTCGATGGCAGCCGCCGTGACCAGGGGTTGTTCCATGGGGAAGAGGTGGCTGCCGTCCAGCATCATGGTGCGGCCCTGGGTCACGCGCTGCGTCATGGCCATGCCCACCTGGCGCATTTCGTCTGAATCACGCCCGCCAATGAAGGCCACGGGGCAACGCAGGGGGTGGGTGCTGAGCAAGCGCCCCAGGTTGTGGGGCAGGGTGTTGTAAATGGCGGTTTCCACGGCCCGGTCAAAAGCCAGCACCCGTTTGCCTGCGTGGTCTTGCAGGCCGTGTTCGATGTAGTCCTGCAGCACCTGGGGGTGCCAGCGGGCAAATGCCTTTTTCTTGCGAAAGTGCTCCAGGGCTTCTTCGTTGCTGGCCCAGCTTTCGCGGCGGCGGCTGCTGACCTTGCCGGGCGAGAGCGAGCCCACCACCTGCGTGCGCTTGGCCACGCCCAGGGCATTGGCGCGCCAGCCGCCGATGAGCGGCGAGTCGATCAGCACCACGCCCCGTGCCAGTTCGGGGTGGCGTGCGGCAGCCATCACGCTCAAGAATCCGCCCAGCGAATGCCCCACCAGATACACCGGGTCGCCAATGCGTTGCACCTGGGCCTGGGTAAAGTCCACCAGTTGCTGCACCAGATGGGGCCAGTTGTTGGTCACCGGGTACTGGGGCTCGTGGCCGAAGCGTTCCACGGCGCTCACGTCCATGCCGCGTTCTTTCAGGTACTTGAACAGCAGCCGGTAGGTGCCGGCTGGAAAGCTGTTGGCGTGCGAGAAAACGACAGGCAGGTGAGGCGAGGCGTGGCGTGGCATGGTGGGGTGCGGTGGGTGAGGTCAGCCAGGGCTGGCGGTCAGATCAGCTTGTCCTGGGGGGTGGTGATCTTCTTGAGCGGCTTGCTGCGCGGGTTAGTCGTCAGGATGGGCGCCTGCGTGCTGCCGCCGTTCCAGGCCGGGTCTTCAATGCTGTCGAACACTTCGCGCAGCTTCTGGCCCCAGCTGTCGTGCAGCATGCGGAAGTAAGGGTTGTTCTCGTCAATGCACACCACCTTGTCGGTGCCAAAGCGGTCGGCCTCGTACACCACCAGGTCCAGCGGCAGGCCCACCGACAGGTTGGACTTGAGCGTGCTGTCCATGGACACCAGCGCGCACTTGGCGGCCTCGTCCAGCGGCGTGTCGGGCGTCAGCACGCGGTCGAGCACGGGCTTGCCGTACTTGGATTCGCCGACCTGGAAGTAGGGCGTCTCTGAAGTCGCTTCGATGAAGTTGCCTGCGGAGTAGACCTGGAACAGGCGCATGCCCTCGCCCCTGATCTGGCCGCCAAACACCAGCGATACGTTGAAGTCCACGCCCGAGCGCTTGAGGGCTGCGCCATCGCGGTCGTGCACATGGCGCACGGCGGCGCCCAGCACGCGGGCCGCGTCGAACATGCTCTTGGCGTTCCAGATGGTGATGCCCTCGGCGTCGTCGCGGTCCTTGATCTGCGTGGTCTGCAAAATCTCGCGCACCGACTGCGAGATGCTCAGGTTGCCCGCCGACAGCAGCACCATGAACCGGTCGCCCGTCTTCTCGTAGATCATCATCTTGCGGAAGGAGCTGATCTGGTCCAGGCCCGCATTGGTGCGGGAGTCGGACAGGAACACCAGCCCGGCATTGAGTTTGATGGCGACGCAATACGTCATGGAAGAAGTGGGGGGCGTTGTAAGAGAGGAACCCGCGAGTTTAGTCCGGCGTGGGAAGGCACCCGTGTGCAGGGTGCGGGCCAGTAATTGCGTGTGCCGTAGCCGGTGTCCTGTATTGATAGCAACCAACGCTTGGTGGACAAGCACTGGAGGCCATTTTTACCTGATTAGCTACTTGCCTCAGATACCCCGGCATCCGTTCGGGCTGAGCCCGTCGAAGCCAGGGATTGCTGCGTGCGTGCAAGGCTTCGACAGGCTCAGCCCGAACGGGTGGGGAAGAGAAGGCGTCTGAGGCAAGTCGCTAATCAGGCATTTTTACTAAAGAATTGGCAGGTCCCAACCTTTTGCGTTCACCCGAAGTTCCGGCGACAGCCAAGGCCACTGCCGCCCCGGGGGTAAAGGGCTATTGCTTACGTGCCAGGCAGTGTGTGCCCGTCGCTCCTATCATCCGCCGCTTCACCTGGAGGGGCCTTGCCGTGTTGAACCCACTGATTTTGTCTGGAACCCGCCGCGCCTGCGCGCTGGCCTTGGTGGCATTGCTGGCGGCTTGTGGCGGGGGCAGCGCGCAAGACCCCCGCGATGGCGGCAACCCTCCAGAGCCACCTCCCGCACCGGCGCGTTCCGGCCAGCTCGAATCCGCCGCCTTGCTCGGCACCGTGCCGGCCGCTGATATCGCTGCAGCGCTGGCCGCCAAGGAGTCGCTGGCCCAGGACGTGGTGCCGCGCTACAGCGTCACCTCGTACCGGATCGAATACCTCACCACCGATGCCGACGGCAAAGAGGTGCGCGCCTCGGGGCTGGTCAGCGTGCCGCAAAAGCCAGCGGGCGCCAAAAGCCCGGTGCTCAGTTACCAGCATGGCACCCTCTTTCGCGATGCCGAGGCGCCCAGCAACAACGCGGTGGCGTCCGAGGTGGCTGTGGTGCTCGCATCGCTGGGCTATATCGTGCTGGCGCCCGACTACGTGGGCTTTGGCGCTTCCAAGGGCACGCCCCACCCCTACCTGCTGGCGGCGCCGTCCGCAGCCGCTACGGTGGATTTTCTGACCGCCACCCGCACCTGGCGCAGCCAGGCCAACGTGGCGGACAACGGGCAGCTCTTTCTGACCGGCTACTCCGAAGGCGGCTACGTCACCATGGCCACACACCGCGCGCTGCAAGCAAGCGCATCGCCCCACCTGCAACAGCTGCGCATGGTGGTGCCGGGCGCGGGGCCTTACAACGTGCAGACCACCATGGATGGCCTGGTGGACCTGGTGCGGCAAGAACAGCCGGTGATCGGCGCGCTCATCAACCCGGGCTTCCTGCGCTACCTGGGCGGCAGCGTGCAGCGCGAGGTGCGCCGGCTGTTGCTGCGCGCGCTGATTCCGGACGATGCGGACGTGGTCTACGACACCCGGTTTATCGACCGCTTTCTGGCCGACGATGTGCGCTATCTCGAAGAAGTCAGCAGCGCCTACGACTACAAACCGAACGTACCTGTGCGCCTGTACCACGGCCGTGATGACCGCACCGTGCCCTACGCCAGCTCGGTCAGCACGTTGCGCGCCATGCATAACCGTGGCGCAGGCGACCTGGTCAGCCTGACTGAATGCCGCGCACAACCGGTGGCCGGGCACCTGCCCTGTGTGCCGCCGTTCATCACCTTCATGCTGGGGCAGCTGGCGCCGGTGGCACAGGATTTGTAAATCCAGTCACCGCTCTGATCAGACCTCCCAGAACGCCTCGATCAGTTCACCCTGCGCGTCCAGCAGCCACCACTCGATCACCACATCCCGCGGGCCCACACCCAGAAGGCCCAGCGCCCCCCGGGGTGCCGACAGGCGCGGGCAGCGCCGCAGCTGGTCGCCGGGCTGGGCCATAGCCAGCACCTGGGTGTGGAAGGAGTGCGGCACCTCGGGGCTGTGAACATCCACCAGCCGGTCCTCGCCGTCTCCCACTTCCTCGGGTGTCGCAGGGATGGGGTGCACGTCAGGCTCCTTCAGAGGTGCTGCGTTGCAGGTTCAGCGCCAGGAGGCGGCGCAGGATTTCATCATCGGGCATGTTCGCCGTGTAGTCGGCCCAGCCGTAGGCGGCGGCCACCGCCGCATCGAGCTGGGCGTGCGCAGCGGCCAGCCAGGCGGGCCGCAGGTTATAGAGGTTGGTCAGCGTGCGTTTGGCCAGCTCTTTTTCGAACCCCGGCTTGGGCACGATGCGGTCGGGGTAGGGCGATGCGCTCAGACCCAGCGGCACCACCTCGGGCACGGTGTCCGTCCACTCCGGCGGGTTCAGCCAGGCCTGGCGCAGGGCGTTCAGGCGCTGGGCGGCCTGTGCAATCGCGGTGGCCGCCTGGCGGGGTGGTATGGTTTTGATAGCTGCTGGCGCTTGATGGACGGGCGCTAGAGGCTGATTTGGCTTGAAGTCCTCTGTGTGCAAGGCGTCCGACAAAGTATCTGGAAGGTCGGCCGGAATCAGCGCGCCGCCTTCCACCGCCTCGGTGCGCTGGTGCGCCGTGTCTGCCGGGGTGAGGCCTGCGGGGAAGGGGAAGGTTTCGAAGCAGGTGGTGGGGGTGTAGCGGGGCCGGTCTTCCAGCGAGGTGCCCATGCGCAGTGCCCAGAGTTCGTGGAAGCGGCTGTGCAGGATGCCGAAGGTGGTGTCGTCGGCGCGGGCGATGGCGACAACTGCGCTATCAGGAAGAACTTGATTGCTAAACCAAGCAAACACCCGGTGCTTAGAAACACGCGGGGTGATGATTTGCCGCTCAATGTTCTGCAGGGCCAACTTCATTGACGGGCGGGGATCGCCATGACACCACCAATGCAAGCGGTGCCAGTCTCGTCGCAAGTCAATTCGGGTGGGCTTTACAAACTCAACAACGTGCGCAAAAGGCGCTTCAAAAAGTGAGCAATCCGCTTCGGTCATTTTGTCGAAGTCGATCACCCAAGTGTTTTCTGGACGGCGAGTCACCGCAAGACCATTGGCCCAAGGTCTTATTACCAAGGAGTTCGGTTTCCCATGCGGGTTGGGTTGCTGCAACCACTTCACCGCAACCTCATAAGGCACGTCAAATGGGCCGTTTTTTTGGGTGCCGATGAACGACGTGTCCGTGTTGCTGGGTAGGCGCTGGGCTTGGGTCAGGTCGGTAGCATTGGCGTCTGTGTGTGAGCTTAGATCAGCGGCGATGGTGTTGACTTCCAGACCATCCAATCGGGGGGCTTGCTCTGCTGAGCCAAACGCCACCAGCGAGACACGCACTGCGGCCCCGTCATTCACCCATGGCTCGTCGCTCCAGGCATCAAAAATGCGTGTCTGTGCGCAGATGGCATCGAGCACCTTGCGGTTGGCGCCACCCCGAATGGAGTTGGTGGTGACCAGCCCGGCGCGCTGCAGTTGGCCCGCCGCCATTTGTGCGCGGGCCTTGTCGAACCAATAGCACACCAGGTCGGCACCGCCGGGCACGCGGCCTTCGTAGGTGCTGCGCAGCAGGGTGGTGTAGTCCTCGCCCAGTTCGCGGATCATTTTGCGGTCACCCAAAAACGGCGGATTCCCCACCACCACATCCGCCGCAGGCCAGGCGGCCTCGGTGCCGCCTTCGGTCAGCAGCGCGTCGCGGCATTCGATGTGCTCCAGGGTGTCGAGCACGGGGTTGGTCTTGAACTCGTAGCCGTGCGCCAGGCGCCATTGCAGTTCGCCGATCCACACGGTCACGCGGGCCAGTTCGGCGGCGTATTCGTTCAGCTCGATGCCCAGCACGTTGTGCGGGCCGGTCACCAGGTCGGCCTCGCGGTCCAGGCCCAGTTCGGCGGCCTGCAGGTGGCTGTGGTGTTCCACATCCTTTAGGCACTTGAGCGCGAGGTACAGAAAGTTGCCGCTGCCGCAGGCCGGGTCAAGGGCGCGGTAGTTTTTCAGCTCATCGAGCCAGGTGATGAACAGCGCGTGGGCTGCGCGGTAGTGCCTGTCACCTTTTTTGGCGATTTTGGCCGCCAGTGCTTGTATCTGCTGCGCTATAAGCTCCCATTTTTGTAGCAATGGGCGGCGGATGACAGGGTCGATCAGGCGCTCGATGGTGGCCGGGTCGGTGTAGTGCGCGCCCAGTTGGCTGCGTTTGGCGGGGTCGAGCCCGCGCTCGAACAGGGTGCCGAAGATGGAGACGTCGATGGCGCTCCAGTTCAGGTCGGCGGCGCGGCGCAGCTCGGTCAGGTCGGGCGCGGAGAGGGGCGGCACGGCAATGGTCTGAAACAGCCCGCCGTTGAACCAGGGAATATCGTCCACGCCATACAGGCCACCGTTTTGCATGGTGCCAAAGAGCTGCGTGAGGCCCTGCGTCAGTCGCTCGGGCGTGGCTTGTTTGTTGTTCACCAGACGCTCGAACATGCGACCAGGCAGTAGGCCCACGTCTTCCGCAAAGAAGCAGAACAGGCACTGCGTGAGAAAGTGCGCCACCTGGTTGGCGCGCTGTTGCTGGCTGGCGGTGTTTTCACCGGGCGTGGCGCCGCGCTGGCGCAAACCTTCTGCCAGGGCGGCAAAGCTGCGGGCGGCGGCCTCGGTGATGTCGCGGTTGGTTTGCTGGGGTTTGAAGCTCTCGGGCGCGGTCCATATGCGGCGCAGCAGGGCCAGGTTGGCTGGCTGGTCCATCTCGGCAATGCGCACCTCGTGCGTGGCACTGGGGTGGCCGGTGAACTGGGTGTGGATGCGAATCGTGAGCCGGTCAGACACCACCAGAATGGGCGGGTTGGACAGCGCCAGGCTGTAGGTGAGCAGCTGCTTGAGCGCGGTGTCGAGGTTTTTGCCCGGAGCCTTGTTCTCCCACGCAAACACGCCACGCATGAAAACGTCGGCATAACCCGTCTTGCCGCCGATGACGGTACTCTTTTCTTCAAACCGGTAGCCCTCGGAACTGCCGGGCTTGGGCACACCAAGCAGTTCGCACAGGTCCAGAAAGTGGCTTTGCGCGCCTTGCTCTTCATTGAGTGCGTAGGCCGGGCCGGGCACGCCACCGGGCGCGCCCCATTTGGCGATGAAGTCTTGAGGGGTCATGGAATAGGGTGGTGAGTCCGCTGAGGTGCAGGTGGGACGGGAAGGCTGCAAAGTTGCCTCAAGCCCCCGCCATTTTCTTGAGCTGGTACAGCGCATCCAGCGCCTCGCGGGGGCTCAGCGCATCGGGGTTGATGGCGGCCAGAGCGGCTTCCACCGGGCTGGTGCCGGGGCCGTCGGGCTCGGGTGGGGCGGCGAACAGATCCACCTGTACATCGTTTTCGCCCGCGCGTTCTTCCAGCGCCGCCAGGGTGTGGCGGGCGTGGTGCAGCACGGGCGATGGCATGCCCGCCAGCTTGGCCACCTGGATGCCGTAGCTGCGGCTGGCCGGGCCGGGCTGGATTTCGTGCAAAAAGACGATGTCGCTGCCCGCTTCGGCTGCGCTCACATGCATGTTGACGGCGTGCCGCGCCTTGGTGGGTAGCTCCGTCAATTCAAAGTAGTGCGTGGCAAACAGGGTGAAGGCGCGGGTCTTGTCGTGCAGGTGTGTGGCAATGCCGCTGGCCAGGGCCAGGCCGTCAAAGGTGCTGGTGCCGCGGCCAATCTCGTCCATCAGCACCAGGCTGTGGGGCGTGGCGGCGTGCAATATCTGCGCGGCCTCGGTCATTTCCAGCATGAAGGTGGACTGGGCGTTGGCCAGGTCGTCTGCCGCGCCAATGCGGGTGTGGATGGCGTCGATGGGGCCAATGCGGCAGTGGGTGGCGGGCACATGGCTGCCCATGCAGGCCAGCAGCGTGATCAGCGCCACCTGCCGCATGTAGGTCGATTTACCGCCCATGTTGGGGCCGGTGATGATCTGCATGCGGGTGTTGGCATTGAGCCGCGTGTGGTTGGCGATGAAGCTGGCGTTGGACGTTTCGGCCAGTCGCGCCTCCACCACCGGGTGGCGGCCACCTTCAATGTCGATGCAGGGCTCGGGCGCAAACTGAGGCGCGCACCAGTTGAGGGTGAGCGAGCGCTCGGCCAGCGTACACAGCACATCCAGCGTGGCCAGGGCCTGCGCCAGTTGCGTGAGGGCGGGCACGTGGGGCTGGAGTTGATCCAGGATTTGTTCGTACAGCCACTTTTCGCGGGCCAGTGCCCGCTCGTTGGCCGACAGGGCCTTGTCTTCAAAGGCTTTCAGCTCGGGCGTGATGAAGCGCTCGGCGTTCTTCAGCGTCTGGCGGCGGCGGTAGTCGTCGGGCACGCTGGCCAGGTGGCTGCTCGTCACTTCAATATAGAAGCCGTGCACCTTGTTGAACTGCACCCGCAGGTTGGGGATGCCGGTGCGCGCCTTCTCGCGGGTTTCCAGCTCCAGCAAAAAGCTGTCGCAGTTGGTCTGGATGGCGCGCAGCTCGTCCAGCTCGGTGTCAAAGCCGCTGGCAATCACGCCGCCGTCGCGCACCAGGGCGGCGGGCTCTTCGGCAATGGCGCGGCGCAGCAGGTCGGTGCAGCCTGCAGGCGGCTGCAGGTGGCTGAAAATTTGAGCCAAATAGGGCTCTGGCGCTTGCGCATTAAGCGCTAGCAGCTCTGCTTTTTGTAGCGTTTTGCCCAGGCCTACCAGCTCGCGCGGGCGCACCTGGCGCAGTGCAATGCGGGCGGTGATGCGTTCCACATCGCTCACACCCTTGAGTTCGCCACGCAACTGGGCCCACGGGCCTGATCCGCCGCCTGCGCCCCCGGCCCCACGCAGTGCCGTGGTGGCTGACAGGCGCTTGCGGGCCTCGGTGCGGTCGCGCTGGGGCTCCAGCAGCCAGGTTTTGAGAAGGCGGCTGCCCATGCCTGTCATGCAGGTGTCGAGCAGCGAGAACAGGGTGGGGGCGTCATCGCCGCGCAGGGTTTTGACCAGCTCCAGGTTGCGCCGCGTGGTGGCGGGCAGGTCGATCAGGTCGTCGCCCCGTTGCACCTGCACGGTGTGGATGTGCGTGAGCTGGCGGCCCTGGGTGTGCTCGGCGTACGCCAGCAGCCCGGCGGCGGCGGCGTGGGCCTCACCCAGCCCGTGTGCGCCCCAGGCTTGCAGGCTGGCGGCTCCCAGGTGCTCCAGCAGCTTGCGTTCGCCCAGGGCACTGTCAAATTGCCAGTCGGGCCGCAGGCTCATCGGGCAGGTGAAGGCGCCGCCCTGGCGCAGCACCTGCAGTTGCTGCTCAAAGCGCTCGGTCACTCCGGCGCTGTAGATCACTTCGCTCGGGGCCACGCGGCCCAGCCAGTGGGCCAGCTCGTCCTGGGTGCATTCGGCCAGGTGCACGCGGCCCTGCGTCACGCTCAGCCATGCCAAGCCGCAGCGCGCGCGCGGGCCTTGGTGCACGGCCAGCAGCATGGATTCGGCTTTGTCGGAGAGCAGCTCGGTGTCCGTCAGCGTGCCGGGGGTGACCACGCGCACCACCTTGCGCTCCACCGGGCCTTTGGCGGCGCCCACCTCGCCCACCTGTTCTGCAATGGCCACCGATTCGCCCATCTTGATAAGGCGCGCCAGGTAGTTCTCTAGTGCATGGAAGGGAACCCCCGCCATCACCACCGGCTGCCCACCCGACTGGCCGCGCTGGGTCAGGGTGATGTCGAGCAGCCGCGCGGCTTTCTCGGCGTCCTGCCAGAACACCTCGTAAAAGTCACCCATGCGGTAAAAGAGCAGCGTGTCCGGGTACGCGGCTTTCAGGCCAAGGTACTGCTGCATCATCGGCGTATGGTGCTCGAACGTGTCGGACATGCGGTGCGAATGGAAAGACGAAAGAAAAACAGGGCCAAGCGGGGTGCCGCGGCGAGAGGCGTGGACTGTAGCAGGGCCAGGCAGTGGCTGTTGCTTCACAAATCTTTGACGATTTGCAGCGTTTTGCTGTTACCTTTTGACATACTGTGGCTGGCGACGCACCACGCTGCGACGTTGCGGGATACCCTTTCTTCTAATTTTGCAGAGGTTCCAGAGCGATCGTGATTTCTTCCGAACTGCTGACAGATCTTCTCTATCCCGAGGGAGACACCCTGATGGGCCCTCTCGCACATGGGCGCATGCAGGCGCTGCTGGATGCCGTGCCCGTGGGGCTGCTGGAGTTTCGCCTGGAAGAGGATGGCCTGTACCTCTGGGCCTCCAATGCAGCGGCGCGCCGCATGCCGGGCCTGGGCTTGGTGCGCGAGGAAGGCGTGCTGGCGCATGTGGTGTTTGACCAGCTGGCCCACACCACGCTGGTCGAGCAATTGTGCGCAGTGGCGCGCCTGGGCGTGCCACTGGACTGCCGCCAGGTAGTGCGTGAGGGCACACGGCTGCTGTTGGCCTGGGATCTGTCTGCAAGGCGCGTGGCAGATAACTGCATCGTGGTGAGCGTGCGCGATGTGTCTGAGGCAGAAAACCTGCGCATGGCCCTGGCGCAGGCCGAGAGCGCCCTGGCCGATGCCCGCCGGGACCTGCAGGAGCAGACCGAGGTGTTCAACACCATGGAAAGCCTGGCGCAGGCCGGCCATTGGCGCCGCATCGAAGACCCGGGCGAGACGGTGCTGCTGTGGTCGCCTGGTCTGTGTGATATCGCGGGTTTTGAGCGGCAGGAATGGCTGAGCAACGAGCGTGCGGTCAGCGGCATTCCCGCCGAAGACCGGCCTGTCTTTGACCAGGCCTGCCGACGGGGTGATGGCTCGGATGTGGAATACCGCTGGCGACGTCCCGATGGCGAGGTGCGCTGGATGCGTTCGCGCGTACGGCACTCGCGCTCGCGCGATGGCATGGTGGTGTACATGGGCGTGGTGCAGGATGTGACCGAGGAGCACCGCGCGGCCGAGCAATTGCGTGAACAGTTGCTGTTCATCCAGCGCATCGCCAGTCGCATCCCCGGTTTCATTTACCAATACCGCCTGCATTCGGACGGCACCACTGCCCGTGTGCAGTACATCAGTGACGCGGTGACCCAGTTCCTGGGCGTGACGCCCCACGAAGTTGCGCAAGACCATGGCTTGCTGCTCAAGCATGTGCTGCCCGAGGACGCCCCGCACCTGCGCCGCTCTGCGGTGGTGTCAGCGCGGCGCATGCTGCCGTGGCGCTGCGAATACCGTGTGGTGGGGCCTGACGGCAGCGTGCGCTGGCACATGACCAGCGCCGTGCCCCACAGGGAGCCGGACGGCACCGTGCTGTTGCATGGGTTCACCATGGATATCACTGACCGCAAGCAGGCCGAGCAAGAGATCAAGCGGCTGGCCTTTTATGACGCGCTCACGGGCCTGCCCAACCGGCGTTTGTTGCTAGACCGCCTGCAGCGCGCCATTGTTGCGGGGCAACGCACCAAGGCCCAGGGCGCGCTGTTGTTCATTGACCTGGACAACTTCAAGGACCTGAACGACACCTTGGGCCATGACATGGGCGATCAGCTGCTGTCCCAGGTGGCATCGCGGCTGTTGGCCTGCGTGCGCGAAGCCGATACCGTGGCCCGTTTTGGTGGCGACGAGTTTGTCGTGATGCTTGAAAACCTCAGCAGCCACCTGCATGAGGCTGCCTCACAGGCAGAGTCTGTGGCAGACAAACTGCTGGCCAGTCTGAACCAGCCGTTTGAGCTGGCAGGGGCGCGGCACTACAGCACGCCCAGCATTGGCATCACCTTGTTTGGGGAGCATCGCCTCTCGGTGGACGAATTGCTCAAACGGGCCGACCTGGCGATGTACCAGGCCAAGGCTGCGGGCCGCAACACCCAGCGCTTTTTTGACCCGGAAATGCAGGCGGCGGTGAATGCCCGCTCGAACCTGGAGGCTGACCTGCGCCAGGGCCTGGCGCGCAGCGAGTTGCTGGTGCATTACCAGCCGGTGGTGGACCATCAAGGCAAGCTCGTCGGTGCCGAGGCCCTGGCCCGCTGGCGCCACCCGCAAAGGGGCATGATCAGCCCGGCGGAGTTCATACCCCTGGCAGAGCAGACAGGTCTGATCCTGCCCCTGGGGCAAGCCGTGCTGCGCAGTGCCTGCACCCAGCTCCATCTGTGGGCTCAGCACGAAGCCACGGCCCACCTCACCCTGTCGGTGAATGTGAGTGCCCGGCAGTTTCGCCAGCCAGGCTTTGTGGCGCAGGTGCTCGACACCCTGCGCGAATGCCAGGCCCGGCCCCACAAGCTCAAACTTGAACTCACCGAAAGTATGCTGCTGGGGGATATTGAAGACGCCGTGCAGCGCATGGAACTACTCAAAAAACAGGGCGTGGGCTTTGCGCTGGATGACTTCGGCACCGGCTATTCCAGTCTGAGCTACCTCAAGAGGCTGCCGCTGGATCAGGTCAAGATCGACCAGAGTTTTGTGAGAGATGTGCTGAGCGATCCCAACGATGCGGCCATCGTCAGAACCATTCTTGCGCTGGCCAAGAGCCTGGACTTGCAGGTGGTGGCAGAGGGCGTGGAAACAGCCGGACAGCTAGGGTTTTTGCGTTTGCACGGGTGTGATGGGTTCCAGGGATACTTGTTTGGGCGCCCGGTGCCCGTACACGAAATGGACGCCCATATCTACCCCGCGCTTTGAGACGCAGCGCGCGGGTACGGAGGCAAGGGGAGGCAACACATGTGGTGCAGCGCCTTCAGGCGCGCGGCGTTTTGAGGGGAACGTGTGATGAATGAGGAGCCATTCCAGTGCACGCCTGCGGTGCCTAGCCGGAGGAACCTATGGCGGTAGGGGTGAAACGCTCGGGTACAGGCGTTGCCACGCTGCTGGACAAGGTGCTGGGCCGCAATGCGCCGGGCTGGCGGGGTGCATCCGTGGTGTTGGTCGCCGCCACATTGGCTGCCTGGCTGACGGTGGAAGTTGTCGCCCATTGGCTGGCGATGGAGCGGGCGCAGGAGCGCCAAGCCAAGCTGCAGCAAACCGCCGATGCCCTCGCGTACCAGGCCATGGGGGCTGGCATGCTCGGGGCGGTGTCTTTGCTGGGCTTGAGCGAGCCCCTGCTCAAAGACATGGCCCGGGGTACGGTGCCGCCTGACCACCCCGCTGCGCTCGCGCGCCTGACCGTGGCGCGCGAGCGTTTTCTCGTCAACGGCGCGTATGTGATTGCCCGCGATGGAACGTTGGTGGCCCATGAAACTGCGGGGCCTCGCTCCACCGGTGTGAACCTTGCGTACCGCCCTTATTTCCAGCAGGCGATGCAGGGGGCATCAGCGTGTATGCGGCCATTGGCGGCAACACGCACGAGCGCGGGCTTTACTATGCAGCGCCCCTGTATGAATCCGATTCGCCCTCGGGCGCCATCATTGGTGTGGTGATGTTCAAGGTGGGGATGGAGTCGGTCGATGGCCTGCTATCGCGGGTGGGTTTGCCGGTTTTGCTCTTGTCGCCCCAGGGCGTGGTGTTTTCATCCGCCCGGCCGGAATGGCTATTTGCCGTGGCACCGCCTTTGACCCAGGCTCGCATCGACAGCATTCGCGCCACACGCCAGTTTGGCAGTCACTTTGACAATGGCCTCGCCTCCGAGCTGCCTTTCAGCCTGGACGCATCACACGTGGTTCTGAACGGCGTACCCCATGCCATTTCGCGGCGCGCCGTGGATTGGAAAGATCCCGGAGGGCAATGGCAGCTCTTGATGCTGGACGATGTGAGCGGACTGATGCCCTGGTCGCAGCGCCTGCAAGTGGGCCTGGCGGCTTTGATGTTGTTTTCCATGCTGGGGTGGCTGCTGCTGGATCTGCTTCGCAGCAGGGCACAGGTGACGCGCGCGCTGGAGCGCTTCAAGGTGCTGGGCACTGCCCTGGAAAGCAGCCCCGTAGCCGTCGTCATCACAGACAGTGAAGGCTTTATCGAGTGGGTGAACCCGCAATACGAGCGCAACTGCGGCTACACGCTGGAGGAGGTCAAGGGGCGCAAACCTTCGGTCGTGGCGAGCGGGCAAACGCCTCCTGCAATGTACCAGGCCATGTGGGCAACCTTGTTGTCGGGCCAGTCGTGGCGCGGCACCTTCATCAACCAACGGCGCGATGGAAGCCTCTACCACGACGAAGTCACCTTGTCGCCCGTTTTTGATGAGCGCGGCAAGCGCATTGCCATCGTGGGTTTGCAAGAGGAAGTGTCTGAGCGCATGCGCGCCCAGGCAGAGCTGCAGCGCCGCGAGCGCATGCTCAACGAACTGCTGGAGCAGCAGACCGCCATCTTCGACAACGCCCCGCCCATCGTGCTGATTTGCGATCGGCACTTGCGCCAGTTCAACCCTGCGTTTGCTGAGTTGATGGGTGAGAGCACGGCGCAGCTGCAGGGGCGCCATGCGTCTTTCCTGTTTGGTGGAGAGGCGCCGTTCGAGGCGTTCCGCTCCAAAGTCATGCCAGGCCTGCACCCGCATGAAGCGGTGCGTGACACAGCCGTGTTGTATCGCCCCGATGGCAGTGTTTTCCACGCCCGGCTGTCGGGGCGTCGGCTGCAAATGGAAGGCTTCGCCAATGCCTCGCTGTGGGTGATCGAGGACGTGACCGAGGCCCGCAAGGCCGAGGCTGCGCTGCGCGAAATCCATGAGCGCCTGGAGTTGGCGCAAGAAGCGGGCAAGATCGGTGTGTTTGACGTAGACCTGCGCAGCGGCCGTATCCTCTGGTCGTCCAAACTGTCCGTCATGATGGGATTTGCGCCCGACAAGCAGCCCCAGTCCCGCGACGAGTGGCTGGCCTGCCTGCACCCGCAAGACAGGCAACGCGCCCGCGACCATTTCGACGCCTGCATCAACGGCACCCAGGACTCTGTGCGCGACTCCTGGCGCGTGTTGCGCCAGGATGGCGAAGTTCGCTGGTTCCTGGAGGCCGCCCGCATCTTCCGCGATGAGACCGGAAAGGCCACCCGGGTAGTGGGCGTCAACGTGGACATCCATGACCAGAAACAGCTGGAAGCCCAGGTGGCGGCGCAGCTGGATTTTCAGCAGGCCCTGATCGATGCCATCCCGGTGCCGCTGTTCTACAAGGGCGCGGATGAGCGCTACACCGGGTTCAACCGCGCGTACGAGCAGGCCTTTGGCGTGAATCGCTCAGACTTCATTGGCAAGACGGTTCAAGAGCTGGCGTTTTTGCCCGAAGAGCTGCGCATGCAGTTCCTCCAGGATGCCGAAGAGGCCCTGGGAGGCAACCAGACAGTGCACCGCGAGGTGGACTTGCCTTATGCCGACGGGCAGATGCACCACACCCTGTTCTGGCTGCACGGGTTTCTGCGCCCGGACGGCACGCCGGGTGGCGCTATTGGCACCTTTGTGGACATCACTGATCGCAAGCTGGCAGAGCAAGGTCTTTTGCGCGCGAAGGAACTGGCGGAGGAGTCAACGGCGCTCAAATCCAACTTCCTGGCCAACATGAGCCATGAAATACGCACGCCGATGAACGCCATCATTGGCATGTCGCACTTGGCGCTCAAATCGGGGCTCAGCCCGCGCCAGCACGATTACGTCAGCAAGATTCAACAAGCCGGCCAGCATCTGCTGGGCGTGATCAACGACATCCTGGATTTTTCCAAAATCGAAGCGGGCAAGCTCGCGGTGGAGAACCAGCCATTTGTGCTCGACCGTTTGCTCGAAAGCGTGGCCGATGTCGTGGGCTACAAGGCAGGTGCCAAGGGGCTGGAGCTGGTTTGCGATGTCGCCAGCGATGTGCCTCCCAATTTGGTGGGTGATTCGCTGCGGCTGGGGCAGATTCTCATCAACTACGCCAACAACGCCATCAAGTTCACTGAAAAAGGCGAAATTTCCATCGTGGTGCGCATGGTGGAAGAGCGTGGGCAACAGGTGCTGCTGCGCTTTGAGGTGCGCGATACCGGAATCGGGTTGACGCCAGAGCAGATGGGGCGCCTGTTCCAGAGCTTCCAGCAGGCTGATACCTCGACCACGCGCCGCTATGGGGGCACAGGGCTTGGCCATTTGCAAGAGCCTGGCCGAATTGATGGGTGGGGAGGTAGGCGTTGTCAGTGAGTTTGGTTGCGGCTCCACGTTTTGGGTGACCTTGCCGCTGGAGCGGGGCGCGCCAGCGCGGAATTTGCAGCCACCTGCTGATTTGCGTGGTCAACGCGTTCTGGTGGTGGATGACAACCATACGGCGGCGGCGGCTGTCTTGTCAGACATGCTGGTGGCGATGGGCCTGGAGGTGGATCAGGCTTACTCGGGCCTGCAAGCGCTGGAAATGCTGTGCGAATCGATGGCGCAGCAGCGCCTGTACGGACTGCTGCTGCTGGACTGGCACATGCCGGGCATGGATGGCGTGGAGCTGGCGCGCCACATCCGCAGCCTGGGCATGCCCCGCGTGCCGCAAATGCTCATGGTGACCGCCTATGGCCGGGAAGACGTCATGCGTGCGGCCCGCTCTGAGGGCATAGAAACCGTGCTCATCAAGCCGGTGAACGCATCGGTGTTGCTGGACACCCTGATGCAGCCCCTGGACGGCGCAGGCGGCAGCACCTCACGCACACCTGCGGCCGCGCCCGCGCCTGATGTATTGCCAGTGGCTATTCGTGGCGCACGCGTGCTGCTGGTGGAGGACAACGAACTCAACCAGATCGTGGCTGTGGAGCTGTTGCGCGATGCGGGGTTTGTGGTGGATGTGGCGGACAACGGCCAGATGGCTTTGGACCAGTTGCACCAAGCCTCGTATGACGTTGTGCTGATGGACATGCAAATGCCGGTGATGGACGGAGAGACCGCCACCCGGCAACTGCGGCAGGACCCACGCCTGCAAGACCTGCCTGTGATCGCCATGACCGCCAACGCCATGGATGCAGACTGGCAGCGCTGCTTTGCTGCGGGCATGAATGACCACGTTGCCAAACCCATCGAGCCTGCCGCGTTGTGGAGCGCCTTGTCCCGCTGGATCAAGCCCCGGCCAGGATTGGGCGGGGCCGCGATGCTCCCGGCGGTCGTGGCAACTCCTGGCCAGGCGCCGGTGCTGGCCTCGGTTCCGCGGCTGACGGGGTGGCCGCCGGTGGTGCAGGGCCTCAATACGACCCTGGGCTTGCAGCGCGCCCTGGGCAAGCCCGCGCTGTACGCCGATATGCTGGTGCGCTTTGTCCAGGCTCAATCATCCGTCGTTGCCCAGATTGATGCGGCGATTGCAGCGGGCAACCAGGGGCTGGCCGAACGGCTTGCCCACACGCTGAAATCCGTAGCAGCCAACATCGGTGCGCAAGAGGCCTCAGAACACGCCCATGCGCTGGAGCAGGCACTGCGCCATCAGCCTGCAGGCGCATCCAGCGCGCAGGTGCTGCCCTTGCTCGGCGCTCTGGCGGCGGCCATGGAGCCCTTGGTGGCAGGCCTGCAAAGCTGGGTCGATCAGTCCGGGGCTGCGTCGGCTGCATTCGCTCCGGGGCTGGCCGCGCAGCAATCGCCCACGGCGGATGTGCTGGCTGTGGATGACGTACTCACCCAGCTGCGTGATCTGCTATCGCAGGACGATTCGGCAGCGCCCCATTTTTTGCAACACAATGCAACAATTCTGGAAGCTGCCCTGGGGGATGGGTTCGCCACGGTCCAGGCGCAGGTTCGCAACTTCGATTTCGAGCAGGCACTGGAGCATCTTCCCGAGGGGCAGGGGGGCGTGCAGTCGCCCGGCCCGGATTCTGGTCAAGCTCTCTGAACGGTGTATTTCGCAGGAATTCCAATGGAACAAGCGTCCTTTACCGTGAACGCCTCCACCCTGGTGGACAAGCACATCGCTACCGTGCTGGTGGTGGACGATACGCCAGAGAACCTGACCTTGATGGGCGCCTTGCTGCGTGACCACTTCATGGTGAAGGTGGCCAACAATGGTGAGAAGGCCTTGAAGATTGCGATGTCCGACACACCGCCTGACCTGGTGCTGCTCGACATCATGATGCCGGGCCTGGACGGCTACGAGGTGTGCCGCCGGCTCAAAGCCACCGCAGCGACCCGCGATATCCCGGTGATCTTTTTGACGGCCCGCTCAGACCCTGACGACGAGCGCATGGGCCTGGCCCTGGGGGCGGTGGACTACATCACCAAGCCCATCAGCCCTCCGATCTTGCTCGCACGGGTCAACACCCACCTGGCACTCAAGGCGACTGCCGATTTTCTGCGCGATAAAAGTGCCTACCTGGAGCGCGAGGTGGCGCTGCGCACCCTGGAAGTGCAGGCTATTCAGGACGTGACCATCATGGCCATGACCTCACTGGCAGAGACGCGAGACAACGAGACGGGCAACCACATTCGCCGCACCCAGCTGTATGTGAAAGCGTTGGCAGAACGCTTGCGCAACCACCCCAGGTTTGAAGCTGTGCTCAACGAGCGGATGATCGAGCTGCTCTACAAGTCAGCGCCCCTGCACGACATTGGAAAGATCGGCATTCCCGACAGCATCCTTCTGAAACCCGGCAAGTTGACGGTGGAAGAGTTCGAGGTGATGAAGACCCACACCACCCTGGGGCGCAAGGCGATTGAGGATGCAGAGCGCCGCTTGGGAATGCGGGTGGCGTTTTTGAGTGTTTCCAAGGAAATCGCCTACAGCCACCAGGAAAAGTGGGATGGCAGTGGCTACCCGCAGGGTCTGGCGGGTGACCAGATTCCCGTATCGGCCCGCCTGATGGCGGTGGCCGATGTGTACGACGCGCTCATCAACAAGCGGGTCTACAAGGCAGCCTTTTCACACGACCAGGCCTGCAGCACCATTGTCAAAGGCAAGGGCACGCACTTTGACCCAGACATGGTGGACGCTTTTGTGAGCATCGCCGAAGACTTTCGCAGCATCGCGCTGAAGTACCCCGATCCAGAGTGAACCCGGGTGGGCGTGCGCAGCGCCCTGCCAGGGTGCTGCGCTCAGCTCATCGGTTCAGAACGGTGCGTCGCCCGAGCTTGCGGATGCGTCGGGGTTGGTGGGCTCTTCTTCAGCAGCGCTGGCGCTCCCGGCAGAGATGTCTTCAGCGGCAGCCTGGCGCACGGAAGCCTTGTCACCAGCGCTGGCAAACTTGCTGTACTTGCCCAGAATGGGCACGAGCTGGCCGTACACGCGGGGGTTGCCCGCCATGCATTCGCGCTGTTCCATGAAGTCGGCTTCGCCGGTGAAGTTGCCGATCAGGCCACCGGCTTCGGTCACCAGCAGCGAGCCCGCAGCCACGTCCCAGACGGACAGGCCGGTTTCAAAGAAGCCGTCGGTAAAGCCAGCAGCCACGTAAGCCAGATCGAGCGCGGCAGCACCGGGGCGGCGCAGGCCAGCCGTGCGTTGCATCACGTCGCTCATCATGTTCATGTAGCTCTTGAAGTTGTCGCCAGGGCGGAAGGGGAAGCCTGTGGAGATCAGGCAGTCCTTGAGCTGGGTGCGCTTGCTCACGCGGATGCGGCGCTCGTTCAGGAAGGCGCCACGGCCCTTGGTGGCGGTGAACAGGTCGTTGCGGGTGGGGTCGTACACCACCGCTTGCTCGACCTTGCCCTTGACGGTGAGCGCAATGCTCACGCAGTACACGGGGAAGCCGTGGATGAAGTTGGTGGTGCCGTCCAGCGGGTCGATCACCCAGACGAAATCGGAATGCTTGGCGCCGTACTCTTGGCCCGACTCTTCAGCCAGGATGCCGTGGCCTGGGTAGGCTGTGAGCAGGGTTTCGATGATGATTTTTTCGGCAGCATGATCCACTTCGGTCACAAAGTCGTTGATCTGCTTTTGCGAAATGCGCACGGACTCCACGTCAAGGGCCGCGCGGTTGATGATGGCGCCGGCGGCGCGTGCAGCCTTGATGGCCACGTTGAGCATGGGGTGCAGATTGGACGACATAAATTGTGGTGGTTAGCAAGGCTTTCGGGCGCGCTGGTGGCGTGAAAGTCTTGCGGATCATGAGCGTTGATCGCAGCCGGGCGATGCGGGCGGCGACAATAAGCCCTCTATTTTAGCTGCACCGCCGCTTTTTTACCTAGTCCCCGTTCATGAAGACCCGTTTTGTCCTGATCAACACCAGCCACGCTGGCAACGTGGGCGCCGCTGCCCGTGCCATGAAAGTCATGGGCTTTGACGACCTGGTGCTGGTGGCCCCGCGCTGGCCCAACGTGCTGCGCAAGGAAGAAACCATCCAGCGCGCCAGCGGTGCCCTGGACGTACTGGAGAAGGCCCGTGTGGTGGCCACGCTGGACGAGGCGCTCGACGGAATGAGCCACCTGTGCGCCACGGCCATGACCCCGCGCGACTTCGGCCCGCCCACGGTGGAACCGCGTGTGCACTTCGAAGCGCTATTAAAACAAGAGCGCCTGGCGCTTGCTGCATCAGCGCCAGAGGCCAAAAACGCTTCAAACCCCGCTGGCGGCGGTGAAGCAGGCGGTGGGGCAGCGCCGGCAGGCCAAACCGGCGTGGCATTTCTGTTTGGCTGCGAACGCTTTGGCATGACCAACGAAGACGTGTACCGGTGCCACGCCGCGCTTTCCATTCCCACCAACCCGCGTTTCGGCTCGCTGAACCTGGGCGCAGCCATCCAGGTCATTGCCTACGACTGGCGCCAGGCGCTGGGCGGCTTCGACGTGCAAGATGCGACCCCCGCCCGTGTGCAGGCCGATGCGGCCCAGGTGGCGGGCATGCTGGGGCATTGGGAGCAGGCGCTGACCAGCATCGGCTTTCTGGACCCGGCCGCGCCCAAAAAGCTCATGCCCCGCCTGAACCAGCTTTTTAACCGCGCGCAACTCACCCCCGAAGAAATCCACATCTTGCGTGGTGTCGCCAAAGCCATGATCGAGACGGCGCAGGCAAAGCGCTAGACTGCGTTTCCAAATTCCAACAACAACCTGACCATGTTTGCCCGCCTGCGCTCCGATATCCAGTGCATCCTTGACCGTGACCCTGCAGCGCGCAGCACCTGGGAGGTGATCACCTGTTACCCCGGCCTGCACGCCGTGTGGCTGCACCGGCCCGCGCACTGGTGCTGGGGCAACGGGCTCAAATGGCTTGGGCGCTTCATTTCGCACTTTGCGCGCTGGTTCACGGGCATTGAAATCCACCCCGGGGCCAAGATTGGTGAACGCGTGTTCTTCGACCACGCCATGGGCGTGGTGGTGGGCGAAACGGCCGAAATTGGCGACGGCTGCACCATCTACCAGGGCGTGACCCTGGGCGGTACCTCTCTGTACAAGGGTGCCAAGCGCCACCCCACGCTGGGCAAGGATGTGGTGGTGAGCGCCGGTGCCAAGGTGCTGGGTGGCTTTGAAGTGGGCGATGGCGCCAAGATCGGCAGCAACGCCGTGGTCATCAAGCCGGTGCCCGCAGGTGCCACGGCGGTGGGCATTCCCGCGCGCATTATCCCGTCCAAAGAAGGTCAAAGCGCCGACGTGACCGAGCCGCAGCAACCGCGCAAGTTCACGGCCTACGGCATCACCCAGGAAGACGACCCCCTGTCGCAAGCGATGCGCGGCCTGATCGACAACGCCTCTTCGCAAGAGCATCAGATCGCCTTGCTGTGGCAAGCGATTGAGAAGCTGTCGGCCATGCAGAAGACGCAAGACTGCGTGCCCTGCGATGCGGCCCTCAAAGAGCAGTTTGAGGCGGGCAAGCTCACCGAGCTGGTGGGCAAATAAAAGCCCTGGCCTGTGGGGGCACGCGGGGCTGTGCGCATTGCATCGCTCCGCACGGTCGCCTTGAGTGGCTTGTCAGCGGCCCTCAGTTTTTGATGTATGCCTTGATCGCCGCAGCGGTGACCGGGTCGGTCACGGGCACGCTCATCCCCAGTTGAAACCCGCCGCCTGAGCTGCTCAGGATGCTGTAGCGCACCACGGCCCGCAATTCCACGGGTTTGCGGCCGGTGGGTGGCACAGGCAGTGACACCTTCACCGTGCACTCAGTGCGCGCAGGCAGATTGACAGGGCACAACACGCTGAGGCCCCCCTCGCTGATGTCCATGGTGCGCACCGCCATGGGAGGGCGGCCCGTCAGGATCAACTCGGCCTGCACCCGCAGGATGCGCCGCTCGTGGTTGCGGCGTTCGTCATTCGATGGGATGGGCAGTGCGGAGGTCATACAGGGTCAAGAGGTCTTCTGGGCGCCAGGCCCCCTTGCTGTGGGCTTTGGCGCGGATCGCTTTGCGGCTGTGTCAGGCGCGGCCGCAGCGGTTAAGCGGTGGGCACCCGGATCGCGTTTTTAGGGCGAAAGGCTTTGCAGACTTCGTCCCGCGTCTCCAGGTAGGGGCCACCGATCAGGTCAATGCAGTACGGCACCGCAGCAAAGATGCCAGGCACGATTTGCGCGCCATCGGCGCCCTTGAGACCTTCCAGCGTCTCGGCGATCGCCTTGGGCTGGCCGGGCAGGTTGATGATGAGGCTCCGGTCGCGGATGACCGCCACCTGGCGCGACAGGATGGCCGTGGGCACGAACTTCAGGCTGATCTGGCGCATCTGTTCGCCAAAACCGGGCATCTCCTTGTGGGCCACGGCCAGCGTGGCCTCGGGCGTCACATCGCGCAGCGCGGGGCCGGTGCCGCCAGTGGTCAGCACCAGGCTGCAGCCCGCGTTCACCAGTTCGATCAGCGTGGCGCTGATGGTGGCCTGTTCGTCGGGGATCAGGCGGGGCTCGAACTGGATGGGGTTGTGCAGCGCACGGCCCAGCCAGTCTTGCAAGGCGGGCAGGCCCTTGTCTTCATACACGCCGGTGCTGGCCCGGTCGCTGATGGAGACAATGCCGATTTTTACGGCATCGTGGCTGCCGGTCAGTGCTTCAGTCATCGCTGTCCTCGTCAGAGTTCGATTCTTCTTCGCGCTCCAGCCCCGTGCCGCCCAGGTGCTCGCGCACCAGCTGGAACAGCTCACGGTATGCACGGCCCTTGCGTGGTGCCAGCCCTTGCGAAACGGCGGCCTTGTCCACGGGCGGCGCATCCTTGCGGGCCTGGCGGATCAGGGCGCGCAGCTGCTGCGTGTCGGTGTGGGGGTACTCTTCCATCCACTGGGGCAGGGTGGCGTCGTCGGCAATCAGGCGGTCGCGCCATTGCTCGGCCAGGTGCAGGCGCAGCTTTTCGGTGGCCGAACCCTTGTGCTGTTCTTCCAGCGCGGTGCGGGCGGCTTCCACAATCTCTGGGTCGAGCTTGCGCATGAGCTTGCCCACGTATTGCATCTGGCGGCGCTTGCCTTCGAAGTTGGTGATGCGCTTGGCTTCAACAATGGCCTCGACCAGCTTGTCGGGCAGGCCCACGGCGTCGAACAGGTCAGAGCGCAGCGTCAGCAGTTCCTTGCCCAGGTCTTGAAGGGCGTCGCTTTCGCGTTTGAGATCGGTGCGGCTGGCATCGGGAGTGCCTTTGAGTTCGGCCTTGAGCTGAATGTCCAGTTCGCTGCCTTCGGCAACGAATTGGCCTCGCACAAAGTAGCCTTTTTTGGGTTTGCGTGACATGGGTGGGGGCAAAGAGAGAGGTGGCAGCGAGTGCGCCACAGTGGCAAGTATCATAGCCGCCGCTATGAATAAACCTTCTACCCGCGCGAAAAGCGCCCCGGCCGCTGCCAAGGCTTCCGCTTCCCTTCAAGAGCCCGCCAGTGGCTTCAGCTACAGCCGCCCGTTTTTTGAAGAGCTGGTAGACCGGGCCCTGGCCCATGCCAAGAAGCTAGGCGCCACCGATGCGGGTGCCGAGGCGTCCGAAGGTTGCGGTCTGTCGGTCAGCGTGCGCAAGGGCGAGCTGGAAAACGTGGAGCGCAACCGCGACAAGTCGCTGGGCGTGACGGTCTACATCGGTCACCGCCGCGGCAATGCCAGCACGTCTGACTTTTCAGAAAAAGCCATTGAGCAAACCGTGCAGGCGGCCTACGACATCGCCCGCTTCACCGCCGAAGACCCCGTGGCCGGCCTGCCCGATGCGGATGACATCGCCCCGCCAGAAACCCACCGCGACCTGGACCTGTTCCACCCCTGGGCCATCACCAGCGAAGAAGCGGCCGAGATGGCCAAGGCATGCGAAGCCGCCGCGTTCAAGACGCACCGCCGCATCACCAACAGCGAAGGCGCCGGCGTATCTGCCCAGCAAAGCCATTTCTTCAGCGCCCACACGCGCGGTTTTCGCGGTGGCTATGCCAGCTCGCGCCACAGTTTCTCGGTGGCACCCATCGCATCGCTGCCCGGCAAGAACGGCGAGATGCAGCGCGATGCCTGGTACAGCTCCATGCGCAACGCGGCCGACCTGGCCTCGCCCGAGGCCGTGGGCCGCTACGCCGCGCAGCGCGCGCTGAGCCGCCTGGGCAGCCGCAAGATCCCCACCACGCAATGCCCTGTGCTGTTTGAATCGACTCTGGCGGCAGGCCTGCTGGGTGGTTTTGTGCAGGCCGTCAGCGGCGGCTCGCTCTACCGCAAGAGTAGCTTCTTGCTTGACTCGCTGGGCAAGATGGTCTTCCCCAAGCACATCGATATTCTGGAAGACCCGTTCATCCTGGGTGGCAAGGGCAGCTCGCCGTTTGACGAAGAAGGCGTGCGCGTGGCGCCGCGCAAGGTGGTCAAGGGCGGGCGGGTTGAGGGTTACTTCCTCTCCAGCTACTCTGCCCGCAAGCTGGGCATGAAGACCACGGGCAACGCCGGGGGCTCGCACAACCTGGTGATGACCTCGCGCCTCACCCAGGCCAGTGACGACCTCGATGCCATGCTGCAAAAGCTGGGCACGGGCCTGTTTGTGGTGGAGCTGATGGGCCAGGGCGTGAACTACGTGACGGGCGACTACTCGCGCGGCGCCAGCGGCTTCTGGGTGGAGAACGGCAAGATCGCCTTCCCGGTGCACGAGATCACCATCGCTGGCAACCTCAAGGACATGCTCAAGGGCATTGAGGCCGTGGGTGCCGATGCCTACAACTATGGCGCCAAGACGGTGGGCTCCATCCTGGTCAACCGCATGAAGGTGGCGGGCAGCTGATACGGGCGTTCGCGCACCATGCAAAAAGGCTCCTGGGTTTCAGGAGCCTTTTTTGTTGGGCGTTTGATCGGTACGAGGCCGGTGTGGTAGGCGCTGGCAGCTCTCATTTCAGGAGCGCACCGCACCGGGCGCGCCTGTGCCTGTGTTTCAGCCCGCCGCAATGCGTGCGGCAATCGCCTCACCCACCTGGGTGGTGTTGGCCGTGCCGCCCAGGTCGGGCGTGCGCGGGCCGCTCTTGATGGTTTCTTCGATGGCGCTCACCATGGCGTCGTGCGCCGCGCGGCCTGCGCCCTGGCCTTGCGTCAGAAAGTCCAGCATCAGCGCGCCGGACCAGATCATCGCAATCGGGTTGGCGATGTTCTTGCCGTAGATGTCGGGCGCGGAGCCATGCACGGGCTCGAACAGGCTGGGGAAGTTGCGCTCGGGGTTCAGGTTGGCAGAGGGGGCCAGGCCAATGGTGCCGGTGGTGGCCGGGCCCAGGTCCGAGAGGATGTCGCCAAACAGGTTGGTGGCGGCCACCACGTCGAAGCGGCCGGGTTGCAGCACAAAGCGGGCGGTGAGGATGTCGATGTGCTGCTTGTCCAGCGTGATCTCTGGGTAGTCCTTGGCGACTTCGTCGGCGCGCTTGTCCCACCAGGGCATGCTGATGGCGATGCCGTTGCTCTTGGTGGCCAGGGTGACGTGCTTCTTGGGGCGGCTTTGGGCCAGGTCAAAAGCGAACTTGAGCAGGCGATTGGCGCCGTGGCGCGAGTAGACGGATTCCTGGATGACGATTTCGCGGTCGGTGCCTTCGTACATCACGCCGCCCAGCGATGTGTATTCGCCCTCGGTGTTCTCGCGCACCACGTAGTAGTCGATATCGCCGGGTTTGCGGCCGGCCAGAGGGCAGGGCACGCCTTCAAACAAACGCACGGGGCGCAGGTTGATGTACTGGTCGAACTCGCGTCGGAATTTGAGCAGCGAACCCCACAGCGAAACGTGGTCGGGCACGGTGGCGGGCCAGCCCACAGCGCCGAAGAAGATGGCGTCCATGCCCGACAGTTGCGCCTTCCAGTCGTCGGGCATCATCTTTCCGTGCTCGGCGTAATAGTCGCAGCTGGCCCATTCAAAGGTGTGCAGCTGCAAGTCCAGCCCAAAGCGCTTGGCGGCGGCCATGGTGGCGCGCAGGCCTTCGGGCATGACTTCTTTGCCAATGCCGTCTCCGGCAAGCACGGCGATCTGGTAGGTCTTGGACATGGGTCTCCTTGAGGGTGTTGGATTGTCAGTGGGGGCATTTTCGCCCTATCTCCGGCAAATACAATCCGCGCTCTGTGGCCTCATTGTTTACACATCGTGCATAAAAACCCGTCGCCGGACGACCTGCGCGTCTTCACCATCGTCGTGCGCAAGGCCAGCTTTGCCGAGGCCGCGCAAGAGCTGGGCGCTTCGCCCGCCTTTGTCAGCAAGCGCATCCGCCTGCTCGAAGAGGACTTGGCCGTGAAGCTGCTGCACCGCACCACCCGCCGTATGAGCGTGACGGAAGAGGGCGAGCGCGTCTTCCACTGGGCGTTGCGCATTCTGGACGACATGGACCAATTGCTGCAGGAAGTGGCCGTGACCCGCGCTGAGCCACGCGGCCTGCTGCGGGTGAGCTGTAGCTTTGGTTTTGGCCGCAGCGTGGTGGCGCCGGTGCTGTCACAACTGGTGGAACGCCACGCCGGCCTGCAAGTGCGGCTGGAGGTGTTTGACCGCTTGGTGGACGTGGCGGGCGAGGGGTTTGACCTGGACGTGCGCGTGGGTGACGAAATCGCGCCGCACCTGATTGCGCGCCGCCTGGCCGACAACCACCGCGTGCTGTGCGCAGCCCCCGCCTACCTGGCGCGGCGCGGCACGCCCCGCACGCTGGCCGAACTGCCGGGGCACGATTGCCTGGTGATCAAGGAGCGCGACCACCCCTTTGGCGTGTGGCGCCTGCGCCAGGGCGCGCAGGAACAGGCGGTGAAGGTGCGCGGTCCCTTGTCGGCCAACAACGGTGAGATGGTGGTGCAGTGGGCGGTGGATGGGCGTGGCATCGCGCTGCGCTCGCTGTGGGACGTGGCCCCCTTGCTGCAAAACGGCCAGCTGGTGCAGGTGCTGCCCGAGTGGCGGCAGGAGGCCAATATCTGGGCCGTGTACCCCACGCGGCTGGAACGCTCGGCCAAGGTGCGGGTGTGCGTTGAATTTTTGCAGGAGCAGTTTCGCCACCGGCCCTGGGCCAGCGCCGTGCCTGCTGCGCAAGGTGCGGCATGAGCGCCCCGGCGTGGAGCGGGTGGCTGCCGCCTGAAAGCCTGGCCTTGCTGGCCGCTGCCACCTGGGCCACGGCCAGTTTGTTTTCGGCAGCCGCCTCGGCGCGCATGGGGGCGTTTGCCTTCACGCGCTGGCGCATGGTGTTTGCCGCGCTGCTGCTGTGGGGCATGGCGCTGGCCACGGGCCAATGGCGCAGCCTGTGGAGTGATGGTGGCTCTGCTGCCTGGCAGGCCATAGGGCTGCTGGTGCTGTCGGGCGTGATTGGCATCTTTGTGGGCGACACCGCCTTGTTCGCCTGCATGAACCGGCTGGGGCCACGCCGTTCGGGCCTGCTGTTTGCCACGCACTCGCTGTTCACGGTGGTGCTGGCGGCGCTGTTTCTGGACGAGTCGCTCAAAGGCTGGGCTGTGCCCGGCGGCGTGCTGCTGGTGGGCGGCGTAATGGGCGCCATTGCCCTGGGCAGGCGCGAGGGCGCGGCGCACCGGCTGGAGGCCACGCAGGGCCAACTGGCTGCGGGCGTGGCGTTGGGGCTGCTGTCGGCCCTGGGGCAGTCGGTGGGCACGCTGGTGCTCAAGCCCGCAATGGCTGCGGGGCTGGACCCGGTGGCCGCATCGGCGGTGCGGATGACGGCGGGTTTTGCCTGCCATGCGCTGCTGTGGTGCACAGGGCTGCAGATGGCGCGGGTGCAGTCTGCCCTGCAGTGGCGCGACCTGGCCTACACCTTTGCCAGTGCCGCGCTGGCCATGGCCCTGGGCATGACGCTTATCTTGAAAGCGCTGCAACATGGCAGCGCCGGGCTGGTGGGCATGTTGTCGTCGGTATCGCCGGTGCTGTTGCTGCCGCTGCTGTGGTGGCGCACCGGGCAACGCCCTGCCTGGGGCGCCTGGCTAGGTGCCGCCATGGCGGTGGTGGGGTGCGCGCTGATCCTGGCGTGACGCGCTTGCCACAGGCATGGCAGATGCGGGCATACGAGTCCTGACTTTTCATTGCCATTTCCGGCGCCAGCGACCGCCAATAAAGCGCTGGTAGCTATCAAAAAGTGACTGATTCCCTATGGGCAGGGTGCAAGACCAGTCCCGTTTTTCCATCGCTGGCGGTACTTGCTTAGGGGGTTCGTCGGTGCAGGGCGTTCCGGTGGTGGGGCGCTGTCAGGCGGCTGAATGGCCAGCTCCATCCTCGGGGCTGAACAGCTTCACCCGATTGCCGCCCGCGCTCTTGGCTTCGTACATGGCGCGGTCACCCAGGCGCAGCAGTTAATGCACGCTGCCCGCGTGTTCCGGGTAGATCGCAATGCCGACGCTGGCCGAGATGCACAGCTCGATCCCTTCGGGCGAAATGCAGGGCTCTGCCAGCGCCGAGCGGATTTTTTCCGCCACGGCCAGCGCATCGGCGCCTGAGGGGATGTCGGGCAACAGCCCCAGAAATTCGTCCCCGCCCACGCGCGCCGCCGTGTCGGACGCCCGCAGGCAGCCGCTCAGGCGTTTTGCCACCGTCTGCAGCATGAAGTCACCTGCTGCGTGCCCGTAGGTGTCGTTGACGGGCTTGAATTTGTCCAGATCCACAAACATCAAAGCCAACGACGATGACGTGCGCTGGGCACGCTTCACGGCCTGGCCCAGCCGGTCATTGAACAACCGCCGGTTGGGCAATTGCGTCAAGCTGTCAAAAAACGCCAGATGGTTGACTTCCTGCTCCAGCCGCTTGCGCTCGGTGATGTCGCGCAGCACGGCCACGTAGTGGGTGACCTGTGCGTTGCCATCCTTGACGGCAGTGATGGTGATCTGCTCGGGGTACACCTCGCCGTTCTTGCGTTGGCTCCAGAGCTCGCCGTGCCACATGCCCGTGGTTTCAATCGATGTCCACAAGGCGTCGTAGAAATCGGGCGTGTGCCGATCTGAGCGCAACATGCGCGGTGTCTTGCCGATGACCTCGTGGGGTGCGTAGCCTGAGATCTGGCTGAATGCAGGGTTCACGCGCAAGATGGCCTTGTGGGCATCGGTCACGATGACGCCGTCTTGTGACTGGAAGGCAATGGCGGCAATCTGCAACTCCAGCTCGGTGCGCTTGCGCTCGGAGATGTCCGGCGCCACGCCCGCCTACGCGATTTTTGCGCTGGCAGGCGTGAGCGCTTCGTCAATCGTCTGCTGCATGGCTTCGGTCACGGTATAGCCCCGCATCCGCTCCACCGATGGGCTCACGTACGTGTTGCGCCCGTGAAGGTCCATGGTCCAGATCGCGTCAGGCACGTTGTCGGCCACAAAGCGGTGGCGCTCTTCAGACAGCCGCAAGGCCTCGCGGGCTTCCTGGCTGGCGGTCAGGGCTGCCTGGAGCTTGCGATTGTTCCGATAGATGTACAGCGCCACGACCACGGCCAATCCCAGCCCCCAGTCGGGGTCCACGCACATCTTGATGGCGCCTGCCTTGGCGATGTAGGCCTTTTACGCCGGGGTGAAATCAATCGCGGGGGTGGCGGCCACCGCAACGGCGGTGCCGGAGGCGTTGGCCCCGGCGACCAGACTGACGGCCCACAGCAGAGCGGTGGCTATCGCTTTCAGCGAAACAACGAACGGATTGCCGGGGCTCATGCAGAGGGGCGCTGTGGAAGTGATTGTTGGGACTGGCTGTGTCTGATGGCAAGCGAGCCCGCGGTGCCCCAAGCCCCCAGGCCACGCATTCACCGGCATGAAGGCGTTGGTGCTGTAGCGCAGGTGCCACCATCTTCCGTGGCCATTCACTACTCTGGCGCTTCTCTGGCCCGCTTGCGGGCGGGCTCAAAGCAAAAATAGCCGCCACCGCCCGTGTACAGAGCGGTGGCAGCTATCAAAAAGAGACTGCTGTGGGGGCGGAGGAGGTGATCAGCCTGCCAGCGCAGCCTTCACGGCGGCAGACACCTGGCCCATGTCGGCCTTGCCGGCCAGGCGGGTCTTGACCACGCCCATCACCTTGCCCATGTCGCCGGGGCCCGAGGCGCCCACTTCGGCCACGATGGCCTTCACGGCGGCCAGCGTTTCTTCGGCCGACATGCGCTCTGGCAGGTAGGCTTGCAGCACCACCATTTCAGACTTTTCCTTGTCAGCCAGGTCTTGGCGGCCCGCGCCCTCGAAGGCGGCGATGCTGTCCTTGCGCTGCTTGATGAGCTTGTCCACGATGGCGACGATGGCCGCATCGTCCAGCTCCACGCGCTCGTCCACTTCCTTTTGCTTCATGGCCGCCTGCAGCAGGCGGATGGTGCCCAGGCGCTCCGAGTCCTTGGCGCGCATGGCGGTTTTCATGTCTTCAGTGATTTGGGCTTTCAGGCTCATGGTGATCTCCTAAAGGTGAGCGACAGGATTTGCACAAAGCCACTTCGGCTAGGCGTGTCGCCGCAGACAGTAGTTCAGCTACGGCAAGGCGGCACAACGACGCTGAAGTGGCTTTGTGCAAATCCTGAAAACAAAAAACCCGCGCTTGGCGTCCCTAGCGCGGGTTGTGCGTCGGCCTGGGCCGGTTGCGATCAGTACAGCTTCTTGGGCAGCTGCATGCTGCGAACGCGCTTGTAGTGGCGCTTGACGGCAGCAGCCTTCTTGCGCTTGCGCTCGGCGGTGGGCTTTTCGTAGAACTCACGGGCGCGCAGGTCGGTCAGCAGGCCGAGCTTTTCAATGGTGCGCTTGAAGCGGCGCAGGGCAACGTCAAAGGGTTCGTTTTCTTTTACGCGGATCGTAGTCATTAGCTAATGTTTTCCAAATGGTGCCTGCAGAGGGGCTTGGGGAGATCGGGCCTCAAGTCCGTACAAAGCGGTTTCCCCGTCTGTAACTAGTATTTGGCCGACGGGGCATTGCCAGCAAAGCCGGAGATTATAGCCTTTATCCACGCCCATGGCGCAAGGGGTGGGCGCGTGCCCGTGGGCAGGGCGCTGGGCGGGCTGCTTTCGGACGGAATGCACCGCAATGGCGCGGAAGTTGCTTCATGTTGTAACACTCCTATTCACCGGTGGGGAGCCCTGGCCATCCGCCCGGGCGGCCCTGCCGCAGACACCATGGCATTCATGCACCGCGTATCGGATTGGCTGGGCCGGCTCAGTGTGGGCCGCAAGCTCATGCTCATCTATCTGCTGGACCTGACGGCGGTGATCTACGTTTCCAGCATCCTGATCCACGAAAAGTACCTGGCGATCGACTTCACGCGCAAGGAAGTGGTGGGCACGACCTATGCGGCGGTGGTGCGTGACGGGTTGATGGGGCAGTTTCTGGACGCGTCGCAGCAGCCGCCGCCGGTGGCCGATGTGCTCATCCGGCTGGAGGCCGTGCGCGCGGCCCATGACGAGCAGCTGCGCACGGCCGAGGTCGCCCAGCGGTTTGGCGTGGCGCTGCAGCAACTGGCGGGGCTGCCCCAAGGGGGCTCGTCCAGCGTCGATCCGCAGACGCTCACCCGCCAGCGCAGCCAGTTGCTGCGCGAGGGGCGCGAGCTTCTCACCACGGTGGGCAACCAGTCCAACCTGATCCTGGACCCGGACCTGGACAGCTACTACGTGATGTCGCTGGTGGTACTGCGGTTTCCCGAGCTGCTGCAGGCGGTGCATGACACCGTCAGCTTCCTGAACGCGGCGCCATCGCGGCGCGGGTCGCAGTGGTCGTCCGAGCTGCTGACACTGGTGGGGCGGCTGGATGCAGTGATGCTGGGCATCGAGTCGGACTACAACCAGGCCTTCATTGCAGGCTCGCCCGAGATGCGTGCCGCGCTGGTGCGCCAGCGCGAGGCGCTCAAGGCAGCGCAGGAGGGCTTTCAGGCCTTGCTGCAGGGCATCGCATCGGGCGAGTCGCGCCTGACAGTGGCAGAGGTGCGTGTGCAGGAGGCCTTGGTGCTGGGCGCGCTGCGCGATGCGTGGTCGGTGGGTATTGTGGACCTGGAGCGCCTGTTGAACCAGCGCGCCGACAGCCTGTTTGCGCGCATGTGGTTGCACCTGGGGACGGCGCTGGTGCTGCTGGGCTGCATCCTTTCGCTCGTCACGCTGGTCGCGCGCCAGATCGCGAAGCCGCTGCAGCAGCTGGCCCGTGTGGCCGACGAGGTGCGCAAGAGCGGCGATCACACGCTGCGCGCGCAGTGGAACAGCCGCGACGAAATCGGCCGCCTGGTCACCGCGTTCAACGAGATGCTGTCGCAGCTCGACCGCGACCGCGTGCTGCAGCAGGAGCTGGCCGCCAGCGCCCGCGCGGCCGAGGCCCAGCGCGAGCTGGTGGAGGCCTTCCCCATCCCCATGGTCGTCACTTCCATCCCCGAGCACGAGGTGCTGCACTCCAACGCGCCCGCCGCCCAATGGCTGGGCGGCCGCAAAACCGACCCCTGGGCTGCGGGACTGGAGCCCGGCGTGCGCGCGCGCTTCTTCCAGCGCCTGGCGGACCAGGGCTCGGTCGATGAGTTTGAAGTGCGCTGGAAGGGCAGCCCCGAGCCATCCTGGGCCGTGCTGTCGGCGCGGCGCCTGCAGTTCCAGGGGCGCGACTCGGTGCTCACCGCTTTCACGCCCATCAACGTGCTCAAGGTGATGGAGCAGCGCCTGGAGCTGTGGGCCAAGGTGTTCGAGGCCTCGTCCGAGGGCATCATCATCATGAACGCCGAGCAGCAGATCATCAGCGTGAACAAGGCGTTCTGCCGCAGCACGCATTACGACTTCTACGAACTCATCGGCGAAGGCATGGGTTCGCTGCTGGAAGAGGCCGGGGGCGAGCCGCTGTCTGCACAGATCCGCCGCACCATGGCCGAGAAAGAGTCCTGGCAGGGGGAGGTGCGTTTTCGCCGTCGTTCGGGCGAGACTTACCCGGCCTGGCTCATGGTGTCGGCCGTGCGCGAGAGCAAGGGCGGCGCGGTGGCCAATCACATCGGCATTGCCATCGACATCACCGACCGCAAGCTCAACGAGGAGCGCATCCAGTTTCTGGCGCACCACGATGTGCTTACCGAGCTGCCCAACCGGTCACTGTGTGTGCAGCGCCTGCAGATGGCGCTGGCGCAGGCCCCCATCACGGGCGAGAAGGTGGCGGTGCTGTTCATCGACCTGGACCGCTTCAAGGCCATCAACGACACGCTGGGCCACCACATTGGCGACGGCCTGCTGCGCTCTGTGGCCGCGCGCCTCACGCAGGCCGTGCGCAGCCGCGACACGGTGAGCCGGCTGGGCGGCGACGAGTTTGTGGTGGTGATGCGCGACGTGGCCGGGCGCGAGGACGTGCAGCAACTGGTAGAGCGGCGGCTGATTCCACTCATTCGCCAAAGCCACCCGGTCGAGGGGCACGAGCTGAATGTGTCGTGCAGCGTGGGCATTGCGGTCTACCCCGAGGACGGCGGCGACATTGACGAACTCATGCGCCGCGCTGATGCCGCCATGTACGAGGCCAAGACCACTGGCCGTGACATGGCCCGGTTCTATTCCATCGAGACCGACCAGCGCGCCGTGGCCCGCCAGACCATGGAGCAGCAACTGCGCCGCGCGCTGGAGCGCCACGAGCTGAGCCTGCACTACCAGCCGCGCCTGAGCGCCCAGGGCGCCCAACTGCTGGGCGTGGAGGCACTGCTGCGCTGGACCAGCCCGGTGCTGGGCTCCATACCGCCCAGCGAGTTCATCCCCATCGCCGAAGAGACCGGCATGATCCGCGCCATTGGCAGCTGGGTGCTGCAACAGGCCTGCGAGCAGTGGGTGCGCTGGCAGCAGCTGGTGCTGGATGCGGGCGTGGGCGATGCTGCATCGCCGCACCCGCTGGCCCGGGTGTCGATCTCGGTCAACCTGTCGGCCGCGCAGATGTCCGACCCCGCGCTGGTCGCCGACATCGAGGCGCTGCTGCTGCGCACCGGCATGCCCGCGCACCGGCTGGAGCTGGAGATCACCGAGTCCCAGCTGATGGACAACGCCCATGCGGCCGAGCAGCAACTGGCGGCGCTCAAGGCGCTAGGTGTGCAGCTGGCCATCGACGACTTTGGCACCGGGTACTCCAGCCTGGCCTACCTCAAGCGCTTCGACATCGACCGCCTCAAGGTAGACAAATCCTTTGTGCGCGACATGCTCTCCAACCCTGCCGACATGGCCATCACCCGCGCCATCATCGCGCTGGGCCACACGCTGGGGCTACGTATCGTGGCCGAGGGTGTGGAAGACCTGGCCACGGCCCAGGTGCTGAGTGCGCTGGATTGTGAGGAGCTGCAGGGCTACCACTTCAGCCGGCCGCTGCCCGTGCAGGAGCTGGAGGCCTGGGCCCGCCAGCACCAGCCCTCGGGCGCGCCGGTGCGCGAGGCTGCTGTGCTGGCCTGATGGACTTTTACCCATTCGTCAGTGCGCAGCGCCAGCAGGCTCTGCCTGCGGCAGTGGCAACGCCTGCGCGCAGGAATATGCGCTGGCCCAGGCCCACTGGAAGTTGTAGCCGCCCAGCCAGCCCGTGATGTCCACCACCTCACCAATGAAGTACAGCCCCGGCTGGGCCTTGCACTCCATGGTCTGCTGCGACAGGGCCTTGGTGTCCACGCCGCCCAGCGTCACCTCTGCCTTCTTGTAGCCCTCGGTGCCCGTGGGTGTCAGCTCCCAGCGCGCCAGTTGCTCAGCCAGCTTGGCCAGGGCTTTGTCAGAAGCTTCATTGACAGGGCGCTGCCATTCGGCCTCGCGCTGCGCCCATGCATCGGCCAGGCGGCTGGGCACCAGCGTGGCCAGCTCGTTGGCAATCAGCTTGCGCGAGCGGGCCTTGGCCTGCTGCAGCGCTTCTGGCAAGTCCACCGTGGGCGCCAGGTTCACGGCCAGGGGCGTGCCCTCGCGCCAGTAGCTGGAGATTTGCAGCACCGCCGGGCCCGACAGGCCGCGGTGGGTGAACAGCAAATCCTCATCAAACGCCATGCGCTCCTTTTTGTTGCCGGTGCTGATCTGCACCGGCAATGCCAGGCCCGCCAGTTGGGCATAGGGCTGCCAGCCCGCGCCGTCAAAAGTGAGCGGCACGAGGCCGGGGCGCCGCTCCACCAGCGGAATGCTGAACTGCTGCGCCAGCCGATAGCCCAGATCCGTCGCTCCGATCTTGGGAATCGACAAGCCCCCCGTGGCCACCACCACACTGCGCGTGAGCACAGGGCCTTGGCTGGTATCAATTTGATAGCTGCCAGCGCTTGATCCATCTGCGCCAGAGGCCAAAAAGGCTATGTTTTTGACACTGCATGGCTGCCAGCGCGTGACCTGGCCTGCTTCGCACTCGGCGAGCAGCATCTGGATGATGTCTTCGGCCGAACGGTCGGCAAACAGCTGGCCCTTGTGCTTCTCGTGGAAGGGGATGCCGTGCTTTTGCACCAGCGCAATGAAGTCTGCCGGGGTGTAGCGCGACAGGGCAGAGCGGCAGAACTGCGGGTTCTGCCCCACAAAGTGCTTGTGCGGCGCCCGCACATCCAGGTCACGGTTGGTGAAGTTGCAGCGCCCGCCGCCCGAGATGCGGATCTTCTCGGCCACCCTCTCGCTGTGGTCGATGAGCAAGACCTTCAGGCCCCGCTGGCCCGCCTGGCCTGCGCAAAACAAGCCAGCGGCGCCAGCGCCGATGATGACGGCATCAAAAAAAGGGATCGTCTGCACGGGGTGTGAATGCGGTTGGCAAAAAGGGCTGATTGTGCCGACTTTGCCTGCACCGTAGCCCCCCGCCCGTGGAACACGCGCTGATCGTGCCAGCTACCGCCGCGCAAGGGCCGCCCCGCCGCGCTGGCGGTGTCCCCCTTCCCGAATGGCGCGGCCATTCGAGAGAAGGGGGAAGCGGCGCAGCCGCACAGGGGGATGCTTAGAACGCCGCGCGCAGCGTCACGCTCACGTTGCGCGGGTCCGCGTAGTTGCCGTAGTCCAGATTGGCCCAGTACTTCTGGTTGGTGACATTGTTCACCGCCACCGTGGCGCTGAGCTTGGGGTTGAACTGCCAGGACGCGCGCAGGTTGAGGAGGGCCTTGGGCGACTGCTTCACCGTTACCGTGCCGCTGGGGTGCGGGATGTTGAAGCCTTCAATGGAGCTTTGCCAGGTGAGGTTGCCGCCCACCGACAGCGGCGCCAGCGCGCCGGAGAGCTGGTAGTCCGTGCCCAGCTGCAGCAGGTAGTCGGGCATGTTGGCGTAGATCAGGTCGGTGGGCGCGCGCGTGACCTTGGCGCGGGTCAGGCCCGCGCTCACCCGCCACTGCCGGGTGGCCATGCCCGCAAACTCCAGCTCGAAGCCGGTGGATTTGGTGCCATTCACGGCCACATAGGGCAGGGTGCCATCGGGCAGCGGTGTGGTGATGGCACCGTCGCGCACGCCGAAGTTGTCCTGCTTGGTCTGGAACACCGCAAAGTGCGCCTGGATGCGGCGTTCAAACAGCTCGGCCTTGAGGCCGGCCTCCGCATTGCTGCCGATGACGGGCGAAAGCGGGGTGTTGTTGCGGTCCTTGTAGTTCTGCGGGTTGAAGATGCGCGCGTAGCTGGCGTAGGCCGACAGCGTGGGTGTGATGTCGTACACCGCGCCGATGAAGGGCGTGACCTTGCGGTTCTCGTCCTGGATGGCCGAGCGGCCCGCGTAGGCGCCGGTGGTGCCATAGGTGTCGGAGTGGCGGTGCCAGTCGGTCAGGCGCAGGCCAGTGAGCACCGACAGCGGATCGGTCACGCGCCAGCGTGCCGAGGCGAACAGGCCGGTCTGCTGCGTGATCTGCGTGCGCCAGGCGCCTGTCTTGGAGTAGGTGGGCGCAGGCGCATTGCCGTCCCAGGTGTAGATGTTGGGGATCACGTAGCTCCAGCCTGCCACGGACGTGTAGCCATCGGTGCGCGAGGCGGTGCGGGTGGAACTCATGCCCACCACCAGGTCGTGCTTGCGGCCGCCCAGCTCGAACTTGCCCGACAGGTACGCGTCCACCGTGTCCTGCTTTTCGCTGCCGCCGTTGACAGCGGCATACAGCGTGGTGCCCGCGCCCGTCACGGGGTCGATGAATGGGGCCCTGGACGTGGTGGCGCCGTAACCGTAGGTACTCAGACGGAAGGTGTCGCCCTCGGTGTGGTTCAGCGCCGCCTTCAGGCTCCAGTCGTCGTTGAGCTGGTGGTCCAGCGTGGCGTAGAGCGTGCCGGAGGTGCGCTCCCAGCGTGTCCACGATGGTGAAAAGCTGGTGGAGATCGGCAGGTCGATGGGCGCACCCGTGGTGGCAAAACGCGGGATGGTGCCCCAGATCGGCGCTTTGGGGTCGTTGGACTGGCGCTGGTAGCCCAGTGCCACCACGGTGGACTGGCCAATGTCGGCCTCTACCGCCGCGAGCAGGGCGGTCTTGTCCTCAGAATAGCGGTCGCGGAAGCTCTCTTTCTTCTGCGGGGCCACCACCAGGCGGCTGCGCACGCTGCCGTCGCTGTTGAGCGGTGCGTTCAGGTCCAGCTCGCCCCGATACAGGTTCCACGAGCCTGCCGTGAGCGCCACAGAGGCCGCGAACTCGCGCTGCGGGCGCTTGCGGATCATGTTGATGGTGGCCGAAGGCACACCCACACCGGTCTGGATGCCGTTGGCACCGCGCACGATGTCGATGCGTTCGTACAGCGCGGTGTCGAATTCCTGGTTGGTGCTGCTGCTGTAGCTGGGCAGGCCGTCGGTCTGGAAGTCGGTGATCTGGAAGCCGCGCGCGTAGTACAGCGGGCGCTGCGTGTCATAAAAACTCACCGCAATGCCGTTCACGTTGCGCAGCACCGCATCAATGCTGGTGAGCGACTGGCGCTCGATCTGCGCGCGGGTCACGGTGCTGGTGGACTGCGGGGTTTCGCGCGGCGTCAGGGGCAGGCGCGTGGAGGCGCTTTCGCGTGCGCCAGAGATGGTGATGCTCCCCAGCGCTTTGGGCTCTTGCACCAATTCATCGGGGGCGCTAACTGGTGTCTGCTCGGCGGGCTGCTGTGCGTCAGTGCCCGTTTGGGCCCAGGCGGGGCTGAAGGTGAAGACGGCGACGGCCAGGGCAATGGGATGCAGGCTGGGGGCGGCAACACGGCGGCTGCCAGCAGGGCACGATGAGCGCATGCGGGGTTCCTGAAGGGGAGGGTGAGGACACTGGCTGGCGGCGCAGCCCCTTCAGGACGCACGGCTTGCTAACGGAGCCGTGCATTGTAAATTTATTGAGAATGGTTCTTGTTTATTTGTTTCCAGGTGTTGTTGCGGAACGACGACCAGCGGGTGGGTGCACGCATCGCGCGGGCGCCGTACACGCACCAGGCCAGCTCAGGCTGCAGATGCGCGCAGCGCGTTCCTAGCCTTTCCAGGTGAACGGAAACTTCAATTGCTTGATGAACCCGTTGGGCACATAGTCGCCCAGCACGCCGTAGTGCTCAGGCCATAGCTTGGTGCTTTTGACGGCGGTGCCGAACAGGTAGTCCAGAAACGCGAAGTGCGCCGCGTAGTTCTTGTCCAGCGCTTCCTGGTCTTGGCTGTGATGCCAGTGGTGGAAGTTGGGCGTGACCAGCACGTAGCGCAGCGGGCCCAGTCGCACGCTGACATTGGCATGGTTGAACACCGCCTGGAAGCCCACGATGACGATGTAGGCGTCAATCACTTCCTTGCTGAAGCCCAGCACATAGATGGGCGCGAGCACCATCGAGCGGGTGATGATCAGCTCCAGGATGTGCTGGCGCGAGCCGGCCATCCAGTCCATGCTTTTGACGCTGTGGTGCACGGCGTGCAGACGCCACAGCAGCGGCACCTCATGGTAGGCGCGGTGCGTCCAGTACTGCACCAGATCGGCCACCAAAATGATGAGGAACAGCGCCACCCAGAAGTTCAGCCCCTGCACCCAGCCGCGAATGCCGTCGTTGGCGGCCCAGCCAAAGAACTTGTGCACGATGAGGTTGGTGGCCAGCAGCACAAAGCCCACCACCATGTGGTTCACGATGAAGTGGTGGAAGTCGGTCTGCCACTCGGCCCGGAAGACAGGCTGGTTTTTGCGGTGGGCAAACAGCTTTTCAATGAAGATGAAGATCAGCGAGCTGCCCAGCAGATCAAGGATGAACCAGTCCAGACCAATGTAGGGCGTGTGGTCCGGGAAGTTCGGGTCCACCTCTACCTTGTGCCCACCCAGCAAGGCTGCCAAGGCCACCATGGCGAAGGCGAACGTTGCCAGCCACCGGGCGCGGTTGAACAGGATGTTGACCAGCGAGATACCCCCCGCAATGGCCATGGCCGCCAGCATGATGGTGCGGATGACGTTCACGTCGTAGCTCTTGCGCAGCTCGGGCGTGGTGAGGTACTGCGGAAAGTGAAACGCCAGCACGCCCAGCAGGCACAAAATGGCCAGCGTGAGCGCGATGACGCCAGACACCAGCCCCTTGCCAGTGCGCAATGCGCCGTGGCTTTCGGTGAATTCGTTGAGTTTTTCTATTTCGATCATTGTTGGTTCCTCCCTTGCATCCAAGAAGGAAAGCCTCGGATGCCCGCGCGAGTGTAGCGAAGCAGGCACGGCGCGTGCATGTTGTGTGATCTGGCGCAAAGCATGGTCCAGCGGATCGGGCCCCACTCCTAAAATCGCAGCATGAACATCCCTTCACACCAACTCAGCATGACCGTGCTCATGTCGCCCGACATGGCCAACTTTTCGGGCAACGTGCACGGCGGCGCCATCCTCAAGTTGCTCGACCAGGTGGCGTATTCGTGCGCCAGCCGCTATTCGGGCTGCTACACCGTGACGCTGAGCGTGGACCAGGTGATGTTTCTGCAGCCCATCCACGTGGGCGAACTGGTGACGTTTCTGGCCAGCGTGAACTACACCGGCAGCTCGTCGATGGAAGTGGGCATCAAAGTGGTGGCAGAAGAGATTCGCTCGCAGGTGGTGCGCCATGTGAACAGCTGCTTTTTCACCATGGTGGCGGTGGATGAAAACCGCAAGCCGGTGGCCGTGCCGGCATTGACGCCATCCACCCCGGATGAGCGCCGCCGCTGGGATGCCGCCTTGATGCGCAAAACACTGCGCAAGGAATTGGCTGCGCGATTTGCCGAGGTGCGCCAGACGGCGGGGCAGTAACTGGTGGGGGCAGCGCCCAGTGCGCAGGCCCCGGTGCTGCCCCCAAAGGCGTAATCAGGTCGCGCGGCGGGCCTGGGGTGCAGCCTCAGCCGCATCCTGCGTGGCCAGCGCCACCCCGCGCACCACATCTCCCACCACAATCACCGAGGGGCTGCCCAGCCCCTGTGCTGTGATGGTGGCCTGCAGCTGCCCCAGAGTGGTGATGGCGTGCCGCTGGTGACGCAGGCTGGCGTGCTGGATGATGGCCACCGGCGTGTGCGCAGGCAGGCCGCTCAGCAACTCTTGCTCGATGGTGGCGGCGCCGCTCACACCCATGTAAATCACCAGGGTGAGCTTGGCGTCTCTGGCGGTGCGGGCCAGGGCTTTCCAGTCGGTGCCGGTGTCGCCGGGCTTGGCATGGCCGGTGACAAATACCACGCCGTGTGCGTGCTCGCGGTGGGTGAGCGGTGCGCCCAGTGAAGTGAGCCCGGCCAGACCCGCCGTGATGCCATTGATCACCGTCACTGGCACGCCTGCCGCGCGCAGATGTTCCACCTCTTCGCCGCCACGGCCAAAGATGAACGGGTCGCCCCCCTTGAGGCGCACCACGTTCTCACCCTCGTTCACGGCCATCAGCATCAGCTTTTCAATGAACGCCTGGGGCGTGCTTTTGCAGCCACCGCGCTTGCCCACGTACACGATGCGGGCGCTGGGTGAGGCGTGGGCCACGATGGCGTCGCTCACCAGGTCGTCCACCAGCAGCACCGTGGCGGCCTGGATGGCCTTGAGTGCCTTGATGGTGAGCAGCTCTGGGTCTCCTGGCCCAGCGCCCACCAAGGTGCATTGCCCGCCCGTGCCCAAATGGGGGCGGGCCGGGTCGGAAGTGGGAAAGGTAGGGCTGCTCATGCTGGGTGTCTCTCAAGAAATATGAGCTGCAAGATGCAAGATATGTTCCACCTGCCGCGCTAGCGCGGGGGGCACCGGCAGGGCGCCTGCCAGCACCTGCCGCGTGTATTCGGCCGTAGTGGCTACGTCGATTTCGGTGGGCAGGCCGGGCACTTCGGCGGCGGTGCCAGGTTGCTGCTCTTCCAGCAGGCGGTGCTGGCCCGCCAAGAATGCGTCATAACGGGGCGTGCGGCGCGGGTCGGTGGCCACTTCGCCTTCCAGCCCGCGCGAGAGCAGGGCAGTCATCCCCATGCTGGTGAATGTGGCGTGCAGCATGTCCAGGTACTCGGGGTGGGTGTAGGCCGTGACCACCACGGCTGGGCCCGCGCAGGGGTTCATCAACTTGACCACGCTGTGCCCTGGGTTGCGCAGGCCCACCACCTGCCGCACGGCCAGCAGGCGCGCCAGGCCGGGGTGCAGGTGCTGGGTGTGGATGTGTGCCACCTGTCCATTTGCTATTATTTCAGGAGCTGCCAGCGCTTTGATATCAAGCGCTTCAAGCACATCTGATGCCAAAACCCGGCGTGCCTCTGTGCGCATACCGTGCAGCAGCACGGGCAGCCCCTCGCGTGCCAGCAACAGGGCCAGCAGCGGGGTCAGCACCGGCAGCTTGCGGGCGCCGTTGTAGCTGGGCAGAACAATGGTGGCGCGGCTGGTGGCTGGCAGTTTGGCCAGCCGCTGGTGCGTCGCGTCCAGAAAGCCGCACATCTCCTCGGGGGTTTCGCCCTTGATGCGCATGGCCAGGCAAAAGGCGCCAATTTCCAGATCGGTCACACTGCCGTCCAGCACCTGACCAAACAGGTCGGCCGCCTGCTCACGCGTCAACGGCTTGGAGCCGCGCGGGCCGCGACCGATTTCCTTGATGTACTGACTGATAGCCATGGTTTTGTGTGGCGGGACTTGTGAAACAGGGCTCCAGCGTCGTTATTTCGGCTTGCCGTACAGGCGTACTGTCTGCGCCGAGATGCCTAGCTGGAGCCCTGTTGCACAAGTCCTGGTGCGGTGGTTGTGGCAGTGAGGTGGGTGGGGCGCTATTTTGGCGCAACCCAGACAACTTTTGGTTATATGACGGCCTGTGTCGCGGGTTTGGACGCCAGCTGCCCGGTGGTGCGCACCATGCGCTTGAGTTCGGGCAGGCACGAGCCGCAGTTGGTGCCGCAGCGCAGCTTGCCTTGCAGCTGGGCCAGGCGGTCGTCGTCGGTGCCGTGGCAGTGTGCCAGCTCGGCGGTGATGGCGGCGTCCGTCACGTTGAAGCAGGTGCACACCGGTTTGCCGCGCGACTGCACGGCCACGGGGGCCTTGGCGCCGGGCACCAGCAGCAGGCGGCCGTAGGTCTGTGCAGGAAGCTCTTCCTGCAGCAGGGTCTTGAGCCAGCCTTCGGCGCTGGTGTCGCCAGCCAGCACGATGCCTTCGAGCGTGGTGTTGTCGCCCTGGCGCGCCAGCCGTGCGGCGCGGCGTTGGCCGCGTTTTTTGTCGGCATAGCGCAGCGTGTCGGCGCCTGACATGCCCAGCAGGGCTTCGATCTGTGCGATCAACGCATCGGGCGGTGCCTCGTGGGCGGCGGCGCGCAGCAGCACGCCAGTGCGCTCGCGGCCGGGCTCATCCAGCGGGGTGTTGTTGCTGAAGGGCACGCAACTCGTGTACTGAAAATAGGGAAACTGCGCCATCAGCGCAGACAAGGCTTCGCGCGCTGCCAGTGCACCTTCGGCAGGCAGCCAGGCCATGGCCAGCAGCGTCCACGGCAGTTCGGCCTTGAGCACCTTGACGGCCGCGTGTTTCAGCTCAGGCTGTTTGGAGGTGGGGCAGAACGCCGAGGTGGTGAGCGCATTCACACCCGCCAGCCGCTCGCCGGTGGAGGACACGCCGCTCAAAAATTCGCTGCCCCAGTGCATCGCCATGAACACCTGCGACAGGCCCAGCGTGGTGTCGGCCTGCACGGGCACCACGATGGAGCCGCGCTTGCTGGTCACATGCACCAGGTCGCCGCTGGCCAGCTTGCGCCGCTCCATGTCCTGCGGGTGCATCTGCAGGCTGGGTTCGGCCACATGGCCAAACAGGCGGCCCAGCGTGCCGGTGCGGGTCATGCCGTGCCACTGGTCGCGCAGGCGGCCCGTGGTCAGGCTGAAGGGGTAGCGCGATTCGCGGGGCTCGGCGGTGGGTTGCCATGCATGCGCAGCAAAACGCGCACGGCCGTCGGCGGTGGGGAAGACGCCATCTTCGTACAGGCGGGCCTTGCCGGTGGTGACGCCCTCGGGCAGCGGCCACTGCTGCGGGCCAGCAGATTCGAGCATCTCCCACGACAGGCCGGTGATGTCCAGGTCGCGGCCGCGGGTGCTTTCGCGGTGTTCGTTCCACACGGTTTCGGCGCCCTGGTCTGCATGGTCGGTGGTGTAGGGAAACAGCGTGGGCTGGCCGGGGCGCAGGCGCGCCTCCAGCTGGTGCGCGAACTGCACTGCAATGGCCCAGTCGTGGCGCGCCAGGCCGGGTGCGGGCACGGCCGTGCGCACGCGGGAGATGCGGCGCTCGCTGTTGGTCACGGTGCCGGTCTTCTCGCCCCAGGTGGTGGCGGGCAGCAGCAGGTCGGCGTACTTCGCGGTCTCTGCCGTGGCAAAGGCTTCCTGCACCACCACAAACTCGGCGCGTTGCAGCGCGCGGCGCACGGTGGCCTGGTCGGGCATGCTTTGCGCGGGGTTGGTGCAGGCAATCCACAGGGCCTTGATCTCGCCGTCGGCAGCGGCCTGGAACATCTCCACCGCCGTCTTGCCCGGCTTGCTGGGCACATCGACCACGCCCCACAGCGCGGCCACCTCGGCACGGTGCTGGGGGTTGGCCAGGTCGCGGTGGGCGCTGAGCAAATTGGCCAGGCCACCCACCTCGCGCCCGCCCATGGCATTGGGCTGGCCGGTCAGGCTGAAGGGGCCTGCGCCGGGTTTGCCGATCTGCGCGGTGGCCAGGTGCAGGTTGATGAGGGCGGCGTTCTTGGCGGTGCCGCTGCTGCTTTGGTTCAGGCCCTGGCAGTACAGGCTGAGCGTGGCTTTGGACTGTGCAAACCACTTTGCGGCCGTGGTCAGGTCGGCCACGCTGATGCCGCAGGTCTGCGCCACGCGCTCGGGCGTGCAGTCGCGCACCAGGGCCTTGAGTTCGTCAAAGCCCGTGGTGTGGGCGGCGATGTAGGCGGTGTCGACCCAGCCCTCCCACAGCATGATGTGCAGCATGCCGTTGAACAGCATCACGTCGCTGCCGGGCTGGATGGGCAGGAACAGGTCGGCCATGCCCGCCGTGTCGGTGCGGCGGGGGTCGGCCACGATGACCTTCATGCCCGGGTTGGCGGCGCGTGCGTCTTCGATGCGGCGGAACAGGATGGGGTGGGCCCAGGCCGCATTGCTGCCCACGATGAACAGGCACTGCGTGTGGTTCACGTCGTCGTAGCAGGCGGGCGGCGCGTCGGCACCCAGCGTTTGCTTGTAGCCGGCCACCGCGCTGCTCATGCACAGGCGCGAGTTGGTGTCGATGTTGTTGGTGCCGATCAGGCCCTTGGCGAGCTTGTTGAAGACGTAGTAGTCCTCGGTCAGCAGCTGGCCGCTCACGTAAAAACCCACGGCGTCGGGGCCGTGCTGCTGGATGGTGTGGGCAAACTTGTCCGTGGCCAGGCCCAGGGCCGCATCCCACGACAACGGCCGAGGGGCATCGCTGCGTTGCGCGCGGTGCAAGGGCTGCAGCAGCCGGGTCTGCAGCGTGATGGGGCTGCTGGCCGTGAGGTGCAGCGTCGAGCCCTTGGTGCACAGGCGGCCAAAGTTGGCGGGGTGGTTCGGGTCGCCCCGCACGCCGGTGATCTGTGCACCGTCGCTTTCAATGATCACGCCGCAGCCTACGCCGCAGTAGGGGCAGGTAGATTTGGTTTCTTGCATGGCGTGTGGCTTTGAATGTTTTACGGCGCTAGCGCTTTATTTATAAGCGCTAGCAGCTATTATTTTTATAGCTATGGTGCCCGTTGGGGCTGGCGCAGGGGTCTGGGGGCTGGGCTTGTTGGCAAGGGGCGGGCGCACAAGGCACCCTGCGCCTACGCGCCTACGCGCCTACGCGCCCACCGTGCGGCGTGCGGCGTGCAGGCCCGGCGATGGGCCGCGTCAAATCCGTGGCCACGGTGGCCAGCTCTGCAGCGTCCAGGTACACGGCACCGTCCTCCACCTTCACGGTGAACTTGGGGGTGCAGCCCTCATCGGGGGCCGATGCCTGGCCGTCGCACAGGCCGATGGTCCAGTTGTGCATGGGGCAGGCCACATGGGTGCCAAACACAATGCCTTGCGACAAGGGGCCACCCTTGTGCGGGCAGCGGTCGAGCAGGGCGAAGACGCCGCCCGCGTCGTTGCGGAACACCGCCACATCCAGGCCCTGGGGGCGGGCAACGCGGCGCGAGCCCAGCACGGGGATGTCTTCGATGCGGCAGATCAGTGTCCATTCAGTCATGGTGGCGATTCCTTGTGGTTGTTGGGGGGCTCTGGGCTCTGTGTCAGGCGGCCAGGGCGGCATACATACCGGTGACGCGGTCCATGCTGGCCAGCAGGTTCTCGCTGGTCACAAACACCTCGGACACCTGGCGAAACGTGTTGGCGCCTGTTTGCATGCGCTGTAGCGCGGCGTCAAAAAACACCCATTGCCCGTCGGCCAGTTGCAGTTCCTGGCGAATGCGGTCGGTGGCTTGCGGCGCGGTGCGCAGCAATTCGTTGGCGCTCAAAAACTCTTTGCGCGCCTTGTCGATTTCGGTGGTGCTGGTGGCAGCGTCCACCTGCAGCATCGCGGCCAGGCAGAACTTGGCCATGCGCTGGCTCAGCATGCGCTGGCGCCCGGCCACGTTGACCAGATGGCCCACGGGCTTGCCCGAGGCCGCTTCGTATTGCACGGTGCCCTGGTGGGCCAGGGCCAGCACCTTGGCGTCGGCCTGCAGCAGGCTGCTGGCCGCGTCTTTGGAGGGCTGGGCCGTGGTCAGCACGGTTTTGTAGGCGCTCCAGGCGGCTTCCAGGTCGGTGTAGGTGGTGCGGATGTCTGCCTGCGGGGCGTAGGCCTTGAGTTCTGCCAGCTGCCGCTCAAACAGCTTGATGGACTGGGCCAGCGCCTGGCGCGCCGGGTTGGCATCGGCCTGGTGGGCCAGCATGAGCCAGGCTTTGGCCATGCGCTGGCTCAGCATGCGCTGGCGGCCCGCCTTGTTGATGGCATCGTTCACATCCTGCAACTGGGCCCACGCCGCCACCGGGGCGCCCACAGCGCCTGCCAGCAGGGCGCCAGCGCTGGCGTTCAAAATCCATCGGCGTTGCAGCATGGGTGGGCTCCTTGGTGGTTTGGGGGCGGGCAGGGGCAGTGGGCAGCGGCGTCAGGCGCCCAGGGGCACAAACTGGCGTGTGTCCACGGCGGCTTTGTCAAACTCGAACCAGGGGTCGGGCTCGCCGTCCAGCGCAAACTGCAGTTGCTCCCACAGCGCCTTGCGGCCTTCGTGGTCTTCCAAAATGCGCTTTTTCACGTAGTCCAGGCCCACACGGTTCACGTAGTGCACGGTGCGCTCCAGGTACCAGCCTTCCTGGCGGTACAGCTCGCAGAACGCGCCGGTGTACTCCAGCACTTCCTCGGCGGTTTTCAGCTTGGTGAAGAAGTGCGCCACCTCGGTCTTGATGCCGCCGTTGCCCGCCACGTACATCTCCCAGCCGCTGTCCACGCCGATGATGCCGACGTCTTTGATGCCTGCCTCGGCGCAGTTGCGTGGGCAGCCACTCACCGCAAACTTGACCTTGTGCGGGGCGTACATGCGCCACATGGCGCGCTCCAGGTCCTTGCCCATCTGGGTGCTGTCTTGGGTGCCCATGCGGCACCACTCGCTGCCCACGCAGGTTTTGACGGTGCGCAGCGCCTTGGCATAGGCGTGGCCGCTGGGCATGCCAATGTCCTTCCACACGTTGACCAGGTCTTCCTTCTTCACCCCCAGCAGGTCAATGCGCTGGCCGCCCGTGACCTTGACGGTGGGGATGTTGTACTTGTCCACCGCATCGGCAATGCGGCGCAGCTCGTCGGCCGTGGTCTCGCCGCCCCACATGCGGGGGATGACGCTGTAGGTGCCATCCTTTTGGATGTTGGCGTGGCTGCGCTCGTTGATGGCGCGGCTTTGCGGGTCGTCCTTGGCATCCTTGGGCCAGGTGCTGATGAGGTAGTAGTTGACGGCGGGGCGGCAGGATGCGCAGCCGTTGGGCGTCTTCCACTCCATGAACTTGAACACGTCGCCAATGCTCAGCAGCTTGTTGGCGCGGATCGCATCGCGCACCGCCTGGTGGCCGTGGTCGGTGCAGCCGCACATGGCCTTGGTCTTGGGCGTGGCGCTGTAGTCGCCGCCGGCGGTGAACATGATGATTTGCTCGACCAGCCCGGTGCATGAGCCGCACGATGCGCTGGCCTTGGTGTGCTTGCGCACTTCATCCAGCGTGAACAGGCCCTTGTCCTTGATGGCCTTGCAGATGGCGCCCTTGGTCACGCCGTTGCAGCCGCAGACCTCGTCGGTGTCGGCCATGGCGGCGGCCTTGTTGTGGCCCTGGTGGCCCACGTCGCCAATGTTGCTCTCGCCAAACATCAGCTTGTCGCGGATGTCGGTCACGCTGCGGCCATCGCGCAGCAGCTTGAAGTACCAGCTGCCGTCCACCGTGTCGCCATACAGGCAGGCGCCCACCAGCTTGTCGTCCTTGATGACCAGCTTTTTGTACACGCCGCCAAAGGGGTCGCTCATCACGATCTCTTCGGTGTTCTCGCCGCCCTGGAAGTCGCCCGCGCTGAACAGATCGATGCCCGTGACTTTGAGCTTGGTGGAGGTGAGCGAACCCTGGTAGCGGCCGATGCCGAACTCGGCCAAATGGTTGGCCAGCACCTTGCCTTGTTCAAACAGCGGGGCCACCAGACCGTAGGCAATGCCCCGGTGCGCGGCACATTCGCCCACGGCGTAGATGCGGGCGTCGGTGGTGGTTTGCAGCGTGTCGCTCACCACAATGCCGCGGTTCACGTACAGGCGCATTTTTTCGGCCAGCGCGGTGTTGGGGCGAATGCCCACAGCCATCACCACCAGGTCGGCGGGCACCTCGGTGCCGTCTTTGAACTTGACGCTGGCCACGCGGCCTTCGGCGTTGCCCACCAGCTCTTGGGTCTGTGCTTTCATCAAGAACTGCATGCCGCGCTCTTGCAGCGACTTTTGCAGCATCTTGCCGGCCACGTCGTCCAGTTGGCGCTCCATCAGCCAGTCGCCCACATGCACCACGGTGACCTGCATGCCGCGCTTCATGAGGCCGTTGGCGGCCTCCAGGCCCAGCAGGCCGCCGCCGATGACGACGGCGTGCTTGTAGGTGGCGGCCGCGTCGATCATGGCCTGGGTGTCGGCGATGTCGCGGTACGCCAGCACGCCCTGCAAGTCCTTGCCGGGGATGGGCAGGATGAAGGGGTTGGAGCCGGTGGCCAGGATCAGGCGATCGTATTCGGCGGTGACCACCGTGCCGTCTTTGCTGGTGGCGCTGACCACGCGGCGCACGCGGTCCACGTCGGTCACGGTGAAGCCGGTGTGCAGCGTGATGTGGTTGTCGGCGTACCACGACCAGTCGTTGAGGATGATCTCGTCGATGGTCTGCTCGCCCGCCAGCACGGGGGACAGCAGAATGCGGTTGTAGTTGGGGTGGGGCTCGGCGCCAAACACCGTGATGTCATACAGATCGGGGGCGATCTTGAGCAGCTCTTCCAGCGTGCGCACACCGGCCATGCCGTTTCCCACCATCACCAGTTTGAGCTTTTTCATCATGACTCCATCGGTTCCATCGCCGGGGCGATGCGCAAAACAAAAAAGGCGTCCACACGATGCTGCTCCGAGGTCTCGAAACCGCATGTGGGGACGCCTTCGTCCTGACAACTCCTCTGTGCGCCTTTGCACTGCTGAATTGCGTGGGCCTGCCCGGCCCTTGCCCTTGTTAAGCAATGGCCGTGCCAGATTCTTTGCACTGATCTGGGGTGGGCCCGGGGTGCGAGCCCGGGTGGGGGGACGCCGAGGGCGTTGGGGCGTGTGGGCGGCCACGCACCGGCATGCACCACCTTGGGCACAAAACCTGCATGGAGCTGGTGCATGAGCTTTGAACTGGATGTGGGCCAGGCCTCGCTGGCCGGCCGCAACGAGGTGAACGAGGACTTTGCCGCCCTGGCGGTGGGGCAGGGGCGCGACCGCGAGCGCGGCGCCATCGCCGCCATAGCGGACGGCGTGAGCACGGGCGGCAAGGGCCGCGAGGCCGCCCAGACCACGGTGAGCACCCTGGTGGGCGACTACTTCGCCACCCCCGAGACCTGGGACACCACCGTGGCGCTGGACCGCATCCTGAACGCCCACAACGGCTGGCTCGCCTCCATGAACCGGCGCCGCCAGCCTGCGGTGGGGCTGGCCACGCTCACCGCGCTGGTGCTGCGCGGCCAGTCGTACACGCTGGCCCATGTGGGCGACACCCGCGCCTACCTGCTGCGCAGCGGGCGCCTGCAGCTGCTCACGGCCGACCATGTGATGGCGCAGCGCGACTTTGCGCACCAGCTCACCCGCGCCATGGGGCTCGACGACCATGTGGTGGTGGACTACAGCCAAGGCGAGCTGCACAGCGGTGATCTGTTCGTGCTGCTGTCCGACGGTGTGCATGGCAGTCTGCCCGAGCGCGAACTGCGGCAGCTGCTGCGCCAGGAGGGCGTGGCGGCCCAGGCGCTCAGCGACGAGCTGGTGCAGGCCGCGCTGCGCCGGGGCAGCAGCGACAACGTGACCGCGCTGGTGGTGCGGGTGCAGGGCGCGCTGGAGGCCACGCTGCAGGACGAATCCCGCCGCGCGCAGGACCTGCCCGTGCTGCCCTTGCTCAAGGTGGGCGACCCCGTGGACGGCCTCACGGTCACGGCCATCGTGGCCGACAACGGCATCCACCGGCTGTACCAGGTGCGCGACCCGGCCACGCAGCGCCTCTACGCCCTCAAGACCCTGCTGCCCACGCGCGCCCACGATGCCGAGGAGCGCGCCACGCTTGCACACGAGGCCTGGGTGGCGCGGCGCATGCAGTCGGGCCACGCCGCCGCCCACCTGGCATGGCTCCACACCTGGCCCGCCGATGACGGGCGAGGCGGACCGGGCGCCAGCGCGTTCTACCTGCTGTACGACTGGCACGCGGGCGACACCCTGGGCCAGCGCCTGCGCAGCCGCCAGCACCTGCCCGTGCCACAGGCCGTGTCGGTGGTGGTGCAGGCCGCGCGCGTGCTGGGCTGGCTGCACCGCCAAGGGGTGGTGCACCGCGACATCAAACCCGACAATCTGCACCTGGGCGACGACGGCGTGCTGCGTGTGCTCGATTTGGGCGTGGCCCTGTCCGGCCGCGAGCCCGAGGCCACGCGCCAGCTGCACGCGGGCACGCCCAGCTACATGAACCCCGAGCAGTGGCCCGGCTACGAAAAAAGCGGCGATACCGAAGGCCAGTTGCCCGACGCGCGCAGTGACCTGTTTGCGCTGGGCGTTACGCTCTACCAGCTGCTGAGCCACGGCCGCCTGCCCTATGGCGAGGTGGTGCAGTACCAGCTGGGCCGCTACCACCGCGACCCGCTGCCCCCCAGTCGCCACAACCCCGGCGTGCCGATCTGGCTGGACCAGATTGCCCTGAAAGCCGTGGCCCGCAGCCGCGCCCAGCGCTTCGAGACCGCCGAGGAACTGCTGCTGGCGCTGGAGCGCGGCGCATCCCGCCCCCTGTCAGCCCCCGGCCCGCAGCCGCTGATGCAGCGCGACGCCACGGCCCTGTGGAAGATCGCGCTGGCGGTGAGCGTGCTGGTGAATCTGCTGTTGATCTACTGGCTGTTGTTTTTGCCGAGGTAGTGGGGAGTCTTGGTTTGCTCCTGAAAATGTAGCTGCTTCCGCTTATGCAGTGGGCGGTGGAGCCGATTTTGGCTTGAATATTCAGCGGTGCATCGCCTGGTTTTGATGTACGCCCCGGTGGGTAGCAGGCTCTGCCACAGGGCGCTGCCTGTGGGCTCCCTCTCCCCTTGCGGGAGAGGGCGGGGGGAGAGGGGGCTTCCCTGGGGGCGCTGCTGCCCCCTCTCCCCAACCCTCTCCCACGAGGGGAGAGGGAGTTTCAGTGGGCCACACTTGCGCCGTTCACGCGCTGCGCGCGCGGCCGCCCTTTTAGCGAAAGTTCGGCAAGCGCTATCGCGCTTACTTGCTTAACGCAAGTCATGCGCTACGCGCACGGCCACCCTTTTGCTGGAAGTGTGGCGAGCGCTTGCGCGCTCACCGGCTACGCCGGTCATGCGCTGCGCGCGCGTCCACCTTTCTAGTGAAAGCGCGGGCAATGCTGCGCATTGGCTGGCTACGCCAGCTCAGGCACTGCGTGCCCGACCGCCCTTTTGCTGGAAGTGTGGCGAGCGCTTGCGCGCTCACCGGCTACGCCGGTCATGCGCTGCGCGCACGNTTGCGGGAAGTGTGGCGAGCGCTTGCGCGCTCACCGGCTACGCCGGTCATGCGCTGCGCGCACGTCCACCCTTCTCCGCCCACGTGCGCGTCCAGCGGATCTGCATCACGCGCAGCAGCACCAGCATGGCCAGCGCGCACGCCGCAATGCCGACAAAGCCCCACAGGTAGGTGCCGGTGTACTGGCGCGAGATGCCCATGCCGCTGGGGATCAGGCCGCCGCCCAGGGCGCCGATCTCGCCAATCATCGAGCCTGCCACGGCCGTGGTCAGAGGCCAGCGCAGGGGCACCAGCTGGAACAGGGCGCCATTGCCCGCGCCCAGCGCAGCAAAACACACCAGGAACAGCAGCATGGTGATGGGCAGCGAGTTCTCGGCCAGGCCGCACAGCACCATGCTCACGGCCGTGATGGCCAGCACGGCCGTGAGTGTGTTCACGCCGCCCCAGTGGTCCGACAGCCAGCCACCAAAGATGCGCAGGGCCGCGCCCAGGAAGGCCGCCAGCATGGTGAGCTGGCCTGCCTGCACCTTGCTCACATGGAACTGGTCGTAAAAATAGCCGGGCAAGAAGGTGGTGAGGCCGATGAAGCCGCCAAAGGTCACGGCATAGATCAGGCTGAAGGCCCAGCCATCTTTTTCAAACAGGCAAGCGATGTGTTCGCGGAAGCTCGAATGGGCCGCCAGGTCGGAGGGCTCCTGTGCAAACACGGCCATCACGATCGCGGGCACCGCCACGCTCACGGCGGCAAAGCCGTACACGGCCTGCCAGCCAAACTTCTGGGCCAGCGCCGGGGCCAGCAGGGCCGCCACGGCGGTGCCCACGTTGCCTGCGCCCACGATGCCCATGGCCAGGCCCTTGTAGCGCGGCGGAAACGAGCCCGAACCCAGCGACAGCGCCACGCCAAAGCTGGCCCCGGCCACACCCAGAAGGATGCCCATGGCCAGCAGGTCGCCGTAGTCGTGCACAAACAGGTAGCCGTAGCCCATGGCCACAAAGATGCCCGCCATCTCGACCAGCGTGGCGTTCTTGCGCCCGATGTACTGCGCCAGGATGCCCAGCGGAAAGCGCATCAGCGCACCGGCAAAGATGGGGATGGACAGCATCATGCCCATCTGCGTGGGCGTGAGCTGGAAGCTGTCGCGGATGAACGGCGCCATGGCACCGTTGATCACCCAGACAGCGCACGAGAAACCGAAGTAGAGGAAGGACGACCACAACGTGGGGGCGTGGCCGGACTTGAGGAACTCGCGGAATTGAAGCATGGCGATCGTGCGCAAAAGGGCTGAGGGGCTCCCCAGCCGGGGCAAAAAACAAAAAGGCGCCTGCATGGATCGCGCAGGCCTTGCAGCCAGGTTGCATTCCATGAAGACGCCATCGTCCTGTTCGCCCAATCCGCCATTGCACCGGGCTGTTACACGGCCAGCGTTGACCGCACCCATCTGCAAGCAATGCCTGTGCCAGAGCCTGTGTGGTGCAATATTTGATGAAATAAGCCGCCAGCGCTGATGGATAAAGCGCGAGCAGCTATGAATTTTGATGGCTGCTGCGGTGTTGCCCAGGCACTGCGGGCCACTGTGGTGCGGTGGGTGCTGGCGGTGCTGTGCGTGGCCGGTGCGTGCACCAAGCTGGGTGCAGGGCGCCCGGCTTTGCAGGGCATGGAGCCCGTGTGCACGCATGCCATCACGCGTGTGAACCGCATGTGACATGCACCGGTTCGGGCTTGTGAGGCTTGCGCTGCGCGGGCGGATGGGCTGAAATCACTCCGTACCTGTTCCAGGTCTCAAGAGGGAGAGTTCCATGACCATCGTCGCCAAAATCCTGCAATCCAAACCCGACGCCACCGTCCACACCATCACCCCCGCCGCCTCGGTGCTGGATGCCCTGCGGCTCATGGCCGACAAGAGCATTGGTGCGCTCATCGTCACCGAGGGCGAGGCCATCGTCGGCATCTTTACCGAGCGCGACTACGCCCGCAAGATCGCGCTGATGGGGCGAACCTCGGCGGTCACACAGGTCAAGGACGTGATGACCTCGGCCGTGATGTTTGTGAAGCCAGACCAGACCAGCGAGCAATGCATGCAGATCATGAGCAACAACCGCCTGCGCCATCTGCCCGTGCTGAACAACGGCAAGCTGGTGGGCATGATTTCCATCGGCGACCTGGTCAAGGACATCATTTCCGAGCAGAAATTCATCATCGAGCAGCTGGAGAACTACATCACCGGTAGCCACTAGAGGCAACCCTGTGAGGCGCTGCGCGCCTTCGGCGCGGCGGGGCGGCCCTTGCGCGGGTGCTCTGGCCTGGGGTGTGCGCGTTGTGCGGGCGTCCACCCCTGGCGCAACGCTGAAAAAAGGGCTCTGACCAGATCTGCTCAGAGCCCTTTTGTTGGGGGTGTCCGGGTCACTGCCGGCCGCACGTTCAAGCGGCCTTCTCGACGTGCCCCTGGCGCGTGTACAGGAAGTCGATCACCGCCTTGCGGTAGTGCACGTACTGCGGGTCTTCGGCCAGCTCCACGCGCTTGCGGGGGCGGGGCAATTCCACGGCCAGCACCTCGCCAATGGTGGCGGCCGGGCCGTTGGTCATCATCACGATCTTGTCGGACAGCAGCACGGCCTCGTCCACGTCGTGCGTCACCATGACCACGGTGCTTTGGGTGCGGGCCACAATCTCCAGCAACTCGTCTTGCAGCTTGGCGCGGGTCAGGGCGTCCAGCGCGCCAAAGGGCTCGTCCATCAGCAGCACCTGGGGTTCCATGGATAGGGCGCGGGCAATGCCCACGCGCTGCTTCATGCCGCCCGATATTTCGCCGGGGCGCTTTTGGCCAGCGTGCGTCAGGCCCACCAGGGCCAGCGCGGCGTCGGTGCGGTCCTGGAGCTGGGCCTTGCTTTCCTTAGCACCAAACACGCGCTCCACGGCCAGGTAGATGTTGTCAAAGCAGGTGAGCCATGGCAGCAGCGAATGGTTCTGGAACACCACCGCGCGCTCAGGGCCGGGGCCCTTGATCTCTTTGTTGGCGCAGATCAGCACCCCGTTGGTGGGGGTGGTGAGGCCTGCAATCAGGTTCAGCAGTGTGGATTTGCCGCAGCCCGAGTGCCCGATGAGCGCCACGAACTCGCCTTTCGCAATAGTCAGGTCGATGCCCTTCAGCGCCGGGAAAAGCCCCTTGGCGGTTTTGAACGTTTGCTCCACGCCTTGGATTTCGATGAACTTGGTGGTGAGAGAGGTATGCATGAGGAGCTCCTGGTTTTTCCGAGGACTACCGTGGAGCCGGCTTTGCCGGGCCACGGGGGGCGATGCGCCGATGGCGCGGCGCTCAGGGGTGGGTCAAGTTTTGACCTCTTCAAACGTGAAGGCGGTGGCCAGCTTGATGAGTGCGTACTCCAGCACCAGCCCGACGATGCCGATCACGAAGATGGCGATGATGATGTTCTTGACGTTCAGGTTGTTCCACTCGTCCCACACCCAAAAGCCGATGCCTACGCCGCCCGTGAGCATCTCGGCCGCCACGATCACCAGCCACGCGGTGCCCACGGCCAGGCGAATGCCGGTCAGCATGTAGGGCAGCACGGCTGGGAACAGGATCTTGGTGGCGATCTTCCACTCCGACAGTTGCAGCACACGGGCCACGTTCATGTAGTCCTGCGGCACGCGCTGCACGCCCACCGCAGTGTTGATGACCATGGGCCAGATGGAGCAGATGAAGATGGTCCAGATGGCAGCCGGGTTGGCGCCCTTGAACACCAGCAGGCCAATGGGCAACCAGGCCAGGGGCGACACGGGGCGCAGCAGGCTGATGAGCGGGTTGAACATGCGCGACAGGAAGTTGAAGCGCCCGATGACAAACCCGGCCGGAATGCCCACCAGCGCCGCCAGCCCAAAGCCCACGGCCACGCGCTGCAGGCTCATCAGCACGTTCCAGCCCACGCCCTGGTCGTTGGGGCCATTGCGGTAGAAGGGGTTGCTGAACACCTCCACCGCCTGGCCCCAGGTCTCCAGCGGAGACGGGATACTCTTGCCTGTGGCTGCAGACACCATGGCCCAGGCCACCAGCAGCAAAGCCACACCGCAGGCCGGTGGCAGTACTGCCATCCAGAAGTTGCGTGACCAGGTGGCCAGGTCACGCCCGGAGGCTTTGGTAGAGGTGGTGGCTGCGGTTTTAGAGGCGTTTTGGGCTGTAGCGCTCATGGATAAAGCGCTAGGCGCTATGGAGTTTGTAGCGGGCTTGTCCGCGTGGGGCGCGGCGTCCAGCGGGGTGTGAAAAACAGCACTGACCATGGCGATCTCCTGGTTTCAACGTGGGGGAGGGCGGGGCGTGGGTGTTGCGATGAAGGGGGTGGGCTTCAGGCCTTGATCTTGAAGCCGTCGGCGTACTTCTTGGGGTCCTTGCCGTCCCACACCACGCCGTCGATCAGCTTGTGGCTGCGCGTGTCGCTCTTGGGCAGGGGGGTCTTGGACGCAGTGGCGGCCTGCTTGTACAGATCGATCCGGTTGATGGCCTTGGCCACGCCCGCGTAGTCGGGGTGGTCCTTGAGCAGGCCCCAGCGCTTGTGCTGGGTCAGAAACCACATGCCGTCGGACAGGTAGGGGAAGTTCACCGCGCCGTCGTTGTAGAACTTCATGTGGTTCGGGTCGTCCCAGCTCTTGCCCATGCCGTCTTGGTAGCGGCCCAGGATGCGCTGGTTGATCGCATCCACACTGGTGTTCACATAGGCCTTGCCCGCAATGGTTTCGGCCATCTTGTTCTTGTTGGCCAGGCCTTCGTCGATCCAGCGGCTGGCTTCCAGGATGGCGGCCGTCACGGCGCGTGCGGTGTTGGGGTACTTTTGCGCAAACTCGGCCGTGGTGCCCAGCACCTTCTCGGGGTGGTCTTGCCAGATGGCTTGTGTGGTGCTGGCCGTGACCCCGATGCCGTCCATGATGGCGCGCTGGTTCCAGGGCTCGCCTACGCAGAAGCCGTCCATGTTGCCCACGCGCATGTTGGCCACCATTTGCGGTGGGGGCACGGTGATGACCTTGGCGTCCTTCATCGGGTCAATGCCATGCGCGGCCAGCCAGTAATACAGCCACATGGCGTGCGTGCCGGTGGGGAAGGTCTGGGCAAAGGTGTACTCGCGCTTTTCGCTGGCCATCAGCTTGGCCAGCCCGGCGCCGTTCACGGCGCCCTTGTCCGCCAGCTTTTTAGACAGCGTGATGGCCTGGCCGTTGTGGTTCAGGTTCATCAGCACGGCCATGTCTTTCTTGGGGCCGCTCACACCCAGGTGCACGCCATACGCCAGGCCATACAGCACGTGGGCAAAGTCCAGCTCACCGTTGACCAGCTTGTCGCGCACACCGGCCCAGCTGGCTTCCTTGGTGGGGATGATGGTGACGCCGTATTTTTTGTCGATGCCCAGCACCGAGGCCATCACCACGCTGGCGCAGTCGGTCAGCGGGATGAATCCGATCTTGACCTCTTTCTTCTCAGGCGCATCCGACCCCTGGGCGTGGACAAGCGCACGCAGTGCGGGGCTGACACCCACGGCGCCCACGGTGGCCGCTTGCAGCACGGTGCGGCGGTGGAGGCTGGTTTTCAACAAATCGGTCATGGCACATCCCTCAAGGGCAAGTCGGTGAAGAAAACAAAAAAGGCGTCCTCACGCCTCGCACGGCTGCCGTAGCAGCACGTTGCAAGGGTGGGGACGCCTTTGTCCTGGGTGGAGCCTGGGGCTCCTTGGCTGCATTCACCCGCCGTTGGGTGTTTGCTGCCAGTACAAGACCTTCATTGGTCTATGCAGGAGCTAATGCAAGCGGTGTGCCAGCTTTGAAAAGAATGCGTTTGCTATTTATTTGATAGCTTCTGGCGCTTGCAGATAAAGCGCTACAGCATGTTTTGGCTTGAAGGGGTATGCCTGTTGTGCACCTGTGGCGTGGCGCAGGCCTGCACGCGATTTGTGCGTTGCACCATCGCTGCTCCTTCGCAGAGCCGTGGCCGCTCCATGGGCGTGCTGCTGCCCCATTGCGGGGTGGTATGACGTGGTGCGAAGGGAGGGGAGGTGCTCGCCGTCAGCCGAGCAGGTCCATCACGTCCAGCATGCGCTGGGCCACATCCACGAGCTTGAGACCCTTGTCCATGGCCGTCTTGCGCAGCTTGTCGTAGGCGGCCTGTTCGCTCAGGCCCTGGCGCTGCATGAGCAGGCCCTTGGCGCGGTCGATGGTCTTGCGGTCCTTGAGCTCGGTCTTGGCATCGGCCAGCTCCGCCCGCAAGGCCTGCTCGTGCTGAAAGCGCGCCATCGCCACATCCAGGATGGGGCGTATGCGCTGCGGCGCCAGCCCCGCCACGATGTAGGCCGACACGCCTGCGGCCACCGCGTCCTTGACGTGCGAGGTGTCCTCGTCGTTGGTGAACATGACGATGGGCCGGCGGGCATCGCGCGTGGCCATCACCACATGCTCCAGCGCATCGCGGGCTTCGCTCTCGGCGTCCACGATGATCAGGTCGGGCTGCAACTGGGCCAGACGGTCGCTCAGGAAAACGTCGGCGGGCAGTGTGGCAATGAGGTTGAAGTTGTTTTCCAGCAAACCAATGCGCAACGCTTTGGAGCGCTGCGCTTGCAGCAGCGCGTGTTCGTCATCCGGGTCGGTAACGGCCAGGTTGGGGGCGACCACCACGATACGTAATGCCTCATTCATACCGCTACTTTAAGCAAGATTTACGCCACTTTTTGGTGCACTGCTGCGGTGCGCAGGGTCGTGCACAAGGTGTGGCACACGCTGCCGTGGCTTACGGGGCCTGAAACTTGCTAATAAATGTAACCCTGGCAGGGCATACCCGCTGGTGCGGGGCCCGGCTGCTCTTCTATACCTCCGGTCACTTGATCATTCATCTCATATTCAGGAGTCCACTGCATGAAGAATCACATCGCGCGTCGCCGTTTCCCGGTGGCCTTGGCCCTGCTGCCCACCTTGGTGGCAGCCGCTGTGCTGGCCGGTTGCAGCAAGGTGCCAGACACCCTCAAGATCGGCGTAGCCCAGCCCCTGACTGGCCCCCTGGGGGCGCTGGGGCAAGACCTGCTCAACGGCGTGAACTTGGCCGTGCAAGAGCTGAACAAGGACGGCTTCATGGTGGACGGCAAGCGCGTCAAGCTGGAAGTGGTGTCGGTGGACGACAAGGCCGACGCAGCCACCGGCAAGCAAGTGGCCCAGCAACTGGTGGACGCCGGGGTGGTGGCGGTCATTGGCCACCTCAATTCGGGCGTGAGCATTGAGGCAGCGCCCATCTATGCGGCCAAGGACATCGCCCAGATTGCGATTTCGACCAACCCCAAGTTCACCCAGCTGGGCTTGAACTCCACCTTCCGCATGGTGGCCAACGACACGCTGCAGGCCCGTGCCATTGGCTCGTTTGCCGCCACGCAGCTCAGCGCATCCCGCTATGCCGCGCTGGACGATGGCACGCCCTACGGCAAGGGCCTGACCGATGGCGCGGCCGCCCAGCTCAAGGCCGAAAACAAGGAGGTGGTGGTGCGCAAGTCGTTTGACGACAAGACGGTGGAGTTTGATGCGCTGGCGGGTGAGCTCAAGGCCGCGCGGGTCGAAGTCATCGTCTCCACGCTCAACGACTTCCAGGCGCTGGCCTTGCTCAAAGCCCTGCAAAAGGTGGGCCACACGCAAGTCAAGCTGCTGGGTGGCGACACGGTGAAGACCACCGACATGGCCAAGGGAGCGGGCTTGATTGAGGGGTTGTACGCCACATCCCCCGTGCTGGAGGCCAAGGAGTTCACCACCGGCAAGCCCTTCCTGGAGAAGTACATCGATGCCTACCAGAAGCCCCCGGCCTATGGCGGCCACTACAGCTACGACAGCACCTATGTGCTGACAGCCGCCATGCAAAAGGCCAAGTCGGCCGAGCCCAAAGACATCATAAAGGCCATGCGCACCATCAACGGCTATGCCCCGGTGATTGGCACCATGAGCTGGGACGACAAGGGCGAGCAGCGCTACGGCGCTGTGGGCGTGTATGAACTGCGTGGCGGGGTCTGGGAACTGCGCATGCGTTCAGACCGCTGGTAAGCCTGCGGTCGTCTAGGCGCGTAGCTGTGCATGCGTGCGGGCTTGGGGCGCAGCGCCATGCTGTGCCAGGGCAGGGGTTTTACACTCAGGGCATGAGTCTGCTGATCCTGGGTATTGAATCTTCTTGCGATGAAACGGGCGTGGCGCTGGTGCGTTCTGCCGATGCCGGCGTGCCCGTGCTGTTGTCGCACGCATTGCACAGCCAAATTGAAATGCACCAGGCCTACGGTGGCGTGGTGCCCGAGCTGGCCAGCCGCGACCACATCCGCCGCGTGCTGCCGCTGGCCACCCAGGTGTTGACCGATGCCGGCCAAACCCTGGCCGATGTGGACGTGGTGGCCTACACGCAGGGCCCAGGCTTGGCCGGTGCCCTGCTGGTGGGCGCGGGCGTGGCCTGCGCCCTGGGCGCGGCGCTGGGCAAACCCGTGCTGGGCGTGCACCACTTGGAGGGGCATTTGCTTTCACCCTTCTTGAGCGCTGACCCGCCTGAATTCCCCTTCGTCGCACTGCTGGTGTCGGGCGGCCACACCCAGCTCATGCGGGTCGATGGCGTGGGCCGCTACGAAATTTTGGGCGAAACCATTGACGATGCGGCGGGCGAAGCGTTTGACAAATCCGCCAAGCTCATGGGCCTAGGCTACCCCGGCGGGCCCGCCTTGTCGCGCATGGCGCAGCAGGGTGATGCCACGGCCTTCAAGCTGCCACGGCCTTTGCTGCACAGCGGCGATCTGGATTTTTCATTCGCGGGGCTCAAGACTGCTGTGCTCACCCAGGCCAAGAAGCTGGGCGACGAGCTAGAAGCCCGCAAGGCCGACCTGGCCGCAAGCACCGAGGCCGCGATTGTGGAAGTGCTGGTGAAGAAGACCCTGGCAGCCCTCAAGCAGACGGGCCTGCAGCGCGTGGTGGTGGCGGGCGGCGTGGGGGCCAACCGGCTGCTGCGCGAACAACTCAACACCGCCTGCAGCAAAGCCCGCGTGCGCGTGCACTACCCCGAACTGCACCTGTGCACCGACAACGGCGCCATGATTGCCATGGCCGCCGCCATGCGCCTGCAGGCGGGGCAGCAACAGGCCAACACCGCCTATGCCTTTGACGTGAAACCGCGCTGGCCGCTGGACGCCATCACGGCACCTGCTGCCTGATCTGGCCTGCGGGCCATTTGCTCTTAAAAACATAGCTGCTGGCGCTTGTTGAATAAGCGCCGGGGCCCTAAAAGACTCGTATTGCAACGGCGCTGTGAGCGGCCCGAGGCCCTCCCGCCGGTGGAGGGGGAGCGCATCTCGCGGTGCCCTGTGGAGCGGGTGAAATCTTCAGGCACAGCCCCGGCGACAAGCCTGGCGGCGCGGGCTGCTCGATTTCTTTACATCAGGTTGACACAAGCGCGTTCAGAGCGACAAGGGAAACCGTGACAATGGAATTTGCTGAGAATGATTTGCAAATAGATCCATGAAATCTTCCCCTTTCCAGTCCCCTGTCGCCGCTGGGCGTTGGCCGCGCTGCGTGCCATCTGCCAGTGCTGCGCTGGCTTTGGCCATGGTGCTGGCCGGTTGCAGTACCTTGCAGCCGCCCGATGCGCAGTTGCCCCCCGTGGCAGTGCCTGTCGGCTGGTCAGCGGCTGGGGCAGGGGGCATTGCCACGCCGCTGGTGCAGTGGTGGGAGCGGCTGGGCGACCCCGAACTGACGGCACTGATCAGCGAGGCCCTGGCCGCCAACACCTCGGTGCGCAGTGCCCAGGCGGCACTGCAGCAATCGCGCGCGCTGGTGGACGTGCAGACGGCTGGCACCTTGCCCCGGCTGGGTGCTTCGGGCTCTGCGCAGCGCAGCCGGGCGTCGGGCAGCACGGGCAACAGCTTCAGCGCCGGGTTTGATGCCAGCTGGGAGCCCGATGTATTCGGCCGCCTGCGGGCCGGGGTGAATGCTTCTGAAGCCGATGCCCGCGCTGCACAGGCCAGCCTGGCCGATGTGCAGGTGTCATTGGCGGCTGAAGTGGCCGTGAATTACATCGAGCTGCGCGGCCTGCAGCAGCGCCTGCAAATTGCTCTCAGTAATCTGGCCAGCCAGCAAGAAACCTTGCAGATTGCACAGTGGCGCCTGCAGGCCGGGTTGACCACCTCGCTGGTGGCCGAACAGGCCCGGGCTGCGGCAGAGCAGACCGCCGCCCAGATACCGGCGTTGCAAAGCAGCCTGGCCCAGTCGCGCCACAGCCTGGCAGTTTTGACGGGGCAGCCACCGGCGGCGCTCAACGCGCGGCTGGAGGCCACGGCCATGGTGCCCGTGCCGCCTGACGACCTGGCTTTGGATATTCCGGCCCAGACGTTGCGTCAGCGCCCCGATGTGCGTGCGGCGGAGCACCGCGTGGCAGCCGCCGCAGCGCGCGTGGCGCAGGCCGATGCCGCGCGCTACCCGGATTTTTCGCTCAGCGGCACCCTGGGGCTGAGGGCCTTGACCGTGGGGGCGCTCACGGCGGGCAATGCGGTGACCAGCTCAATCGCTGCGGGTGTAACGGCGGCGTTGTTCGATGGTGGCGCGGCCCGTGCCCAGGTGCGTTCGCAAGAGGCTGCGCTGGACCAGGTGCGGGTGGCGTACGAGGCCACGGTGCTTGCAGCGCTGAAGGACGTGGAAGATGCCCTGGTGGCCTTGCAAGGCAACCGTGAACGGTTGCAGCGCCTGCAGGCCGCAGCCGATGCCGCCGCCAATGCCGCATTGATGGCGCAGCAGCGCTACGCCAGTGGCCTGATTGATTTCGCCACCGTGTTGGAAACCCAGCGCACGCAGCTGTCTGCACAAGACAGTGTGGCGACCACGGTGGCCAGCGTTGCGGCGGACCATGTGCGGCTCTACAAAGCTTTGGGCGGCGGCTGGCAGTAGCCAGGCGCTCTTGGCGCCCCTGCGGGCGCAGTCTGGCGCAGGCCACGTGCTCTTTATCTTGTTGTTTTGATTCTTGATCCATGAACCATCCTGACACTTCTGTGAAATCTCCCAAGGCTGCATCGGCGCAGGCTGCAGGCCTGGCCGGGTTGCTGGGGGCTGCGCCTCGGCGCCGCTGGTGGCAGCGCACCACGCTGTGGATTGGCGTGGCTGCCTTGCTGGTGGCTGTCGGGGGCGTGTATGCGTGGCAAAGCAGCAAGGCGGCCAACGCCGCCCCCAGCTACGTGACGGAAGAGGTGCGCCGCGGCAACCTCACGCTCAGCGTGGCGGCCAACGGCACCTTGCAGCCCACCCGGTCGGTGACGATTGGCAGCGAGCTTTCGGGCACCGTGCGCAACGTGCTGGTCGATGTGAACGACAAGGTCAAGAAGGGCCAGGTACTGGTGGAGCTGGACACCGCCAAGCTCGAAGCACAGGTGCTGCGCTCGCGTGCATCCCTGGCTGCCGCCCAGGCCCGGTTGGCGCAGGCCGTGGCCACCACCAAAGAGGCCACCGCGGGCCTGGCGCGCTTGCAGGAAGTGGCGCGCCTGTCGGGCGGCAAGGTGCCGTCTGCCACCGAGCTGGATGCCGGGCAGGCCACGCTGGACCGGGCCAAGGCCGACGAGGCCAGTGCCCGTGCATCGGTCGATGACGCCCGTGCGGCCCTGTCTACCGACGAAACCAATCTCTCGAAGGCATCGATCCGTTCGCCCATCAACGGTGTGGTGCTCACCCGCAGTGTGGAGCCTGGCAACGCCGTGGCTGCATCGCTGCAAGCGGTGACGCTGTTCACGGTGGTGGAAGACCTGACCCGCCTGCGGCTGGATGTGAGCGTGGACGAGGCCGATGTGGGCTCGCTCACCGTGGGGCAAAAGGCCAGCTTCACCGTCAGCGCCTACCCCTCGCGTCGCTACCCGGCCGAGGTCACGCGCGTGTCGTTTGGCTCCACCAAGACCGATAACGTCGTCACCTATATCACCTGGCTGGATGTGGACAACAGCGACTTGAGCCTGCGCCCCGGCATGACGGCAGCGGCCACCATTACCTCCACCGAGCGCAACGACGTGCTGCTGGTGCCCAACACCGCCTTGCGCTTTACCCCCGCTCAGGCGGGCGCCGAGGCGGCTGGCAAGCCTGCCAGCGCCAACCGCGGCATCGTCTCGCAGCTCATGCCCGGCCCGCCACGCAGCTCCAGCCGCAAAACGGCTGGCGGCGGGGGGCCTGGCGCCGGGCAGACGCGCCAGATCTGGCTGCTCCAGGACGGTGTGCCCCAGCCCGTGAGCGTGAAGGTGGGCATTAGCGATGGCCGCATGACCGAGGTGAGCGCCGAGGGCCTGGAGCCCGGTGCGCAGGTGATCACCGACCAGCGCATGGGCAAGGCGGCACCATGACCGCCCCGCAGGCAGAACCAGGGCGCCCGCCAGCCGAGGCGCCCATCATCGAGTTGCGTGGCGTGACCAAGGTGTATGGCGAAGGGGCGCTGGCCTTCCAGGCCCTCAGGGGGGTGGACCTGCGGATTGCGCAGGGCGACTTCGTGGCCATCATGGGCCCCAGCGGGTCGGGCAAATCCACCGCCATGAACACGCTGGGTTGCCTGGACCGGCCCACCACCGGCGAATACCTGTTCAAGGGCGTGCATGTCGAAGCCCTCTCGCGCGATGAGCGCGCGCTGCTACGCCGCCGCTATTTCGGCTTTGTGTTTCAGGGCTTCAATCTGCTGGCACGCACCTCGGCGCAAGAGAATGTGGAGTTGCCGCTGCTGTACCGGGGCGAATCTGCGGCCACGCGCAAGGCCGCTGCCGCGCGCGCGCTGGATGCGGTGGGGCTCAAAGGCTGGGAGCATCACACCCCGGCCGAACTCTCGGGCGGGCAACAGCAGCGCGTAGCGATTGCCCGGGCCATCGTGACCGAGCCGGTGGTGCTGCTGGCCGATGAGCCTACCGGCAACCTCGACACCCAACGCAGCCACGAAATCATGGAACTGCTGTGGCGGCTCAATGCCGAGCAGGGCATCACCGTGCTGATGGTGACGCACGAGCCCGATATGGCCGAATACGCGCGCCGGATGGTGCGGTTTGTCGATGGCGTGGTGGATTCGGACACCCTCAACCCGCACCCAGTCGGGCTACGTGGCAAGCCCGCCCCGGTGGTGGCTGCTCACGCCAGCCAGGGAGTCGCGTGATGCTGTTCAACACCATCTTGCTGGCGTTGCGGTCCATCCGGCGCAACCTGATGCGCTCGTTTCTCACCATCCTGGGCATCGTGATCGGGGTGAGCGCGGTGATCACCATGGTGACGCTGGGCAACGGCGCCACCTTGGCTGTGCAGACGCAAATCTCCAGCCTGGGCACCAACCTGCTGCAAGTGCGGCCAGGCCAGCGCATGGGGCCGGGTGGCGGCACGGGTGCGCCGTCATTCAAGGACACTGATGCCGACGCGATTGCGCAGCAGATCGGCGGCATCTTGGCAGTGGCGCCGGAGGCGCGTGCAGGCGCCACGGTGGTGGCCGGCGGGCGCAACTGGACAACCAGCGTGATCGGCAGCACCAATGCCTGGTTGCAGACAGGCAACTGGACGGTTCAGGCCGGAGGCCGCACTTTCACCGACCCCGAACTGCGTGCCGGGGCCGCCGTGTGCCTGATCGGCGAGACCATTCGCCGCGAGCTGTATGGTGGCCGCGACCCGGTGGGTGAGCAACTGCGCGTGAAAGCCTTCTCGTGCGAAGTGGTGGGCGTGCTCGGCTCCAAGGGCCAGGGGGCGTTTGGCAATGACCAGGATGACATGGTGCTCATCCCCCTCAAAACACTGCAGCGACGCGTGACGGGCAACACCCGCGTGAACACGCTGCTGGTGTCGATGCAGGACGGCAGCGACCCCACCCGCGTCAAAAGCGCGCTGACGCAGCTGCTGCGTGAGCTGCGCAAGCTCTCGGACACGGACGAAGACAACTTCAATGTGCTCGACACCAAGCAACTGGCTGATACTTTTGCGGGCACCACCAAGGTGATGACCACGCTGCTGGGCGCGGTGGCCGCCGTGAGCTTGCTGGTGGGCGGCATCGGCATCATGAACATCATGCTGGTGAGCGTGACCGAGCGCACCCGCGAAATCGGTCTGCGCCTGGCCATTGGCGCGCTGGAGCGCGAGGTGCTGCTGCAGTTCCTGATCGAGGCGGTGGTGCTGGCTGCGCTGGGCGGCCTGGTGGGCATTGTGCTGGCCACAGTGGCATCGCTGGGCCTGGCGCAGGTGATGGGTGTGCCCTACCTGTTCAATCCTGCGGTCAACCTGCTGTCTTTTGTGTTTTCAGCAGGCATCGGCGTGGTGTTTGGTTACTTCCCGGCGCGCCGTGCTGCGCACATGGACCCCATCGACGCCTTGCGCCACGAATAGCCTGGAGGTTGTGGCCGCCCTCGGCTGCTGCGGGACAGAACGCAAAAAGGCCGCTTTCGATCGTGGCGAAAGCGGCCTTTTTGACGGCGTGCGCCGCGGTTCAGTGGATGGTCAGCGAGGTGGCTTTGCTGGCGGGCTCCACGCGGGCCAGGGTCAGTGTGAGAACACCGTTTTCAAGCTTGGCAGTGCTGGCGGCGGTGTCAATGTCCTGCGCCAGTTCCCAGGCGCGCTGAACGCTGCGGGGCGCGCCTTCCACGCTTTGCACTTTGACTACATTGCCTTCGATGGTGATGTTCAGTTGCTCGCGTGACAGACCGGGCACATCCAGTTGCAGCGTGGTGTGCTTGTCATCCTGGGTAACGGTGTAGCCCGCTGGCTGACTGGTACCACCAGCGGTTGCCCCCAGCGTGCCCATCAAAAAACGTTGCAAAGCCAGGTCGGCAGAGCGGGGTGTGTGGGTGTAAGCGGCGCGGCGGATGACGGGGGTGAAGAACATGGAGACTCCTATACACTGCGCGGCTCTCGACGTGGTCGCCGCATGCACAGGAGGTGTGTGCGCCGCCGCAGGATTTCAAGGGAAAAATGAGCATGAATAAATTGCAGACCACGGGCTTGAAATGGCGCCGTGCAGCACTATTTCGGGCTGTTTGTGCCGTCGCCGGCGCAGCAGTGATGGGCCTGGTGCCCGTGGCGTCGGGCTGGGCCCAGACCGCAGCGCCTGCTGCTGCCGCCCCTGCGGGCAAACCCATCAAGGTGGCGTTGATCGAAAGCCTTTCAGGCACTTTTGCCAACACAGGCGAGGCGGTGTTTCGCAACGTGTACTGGGCCATGGAACGTGTGAATGCGCGCGGTGGTGTGGCCTTGCCCGCTGCGGCTGGCGGCAAGCGCCCGCTGGTGCTGGAACGCTACGACAGCAAGGGCCAGAACGAAGAAGCCTTGTCGGCCCTGCGCGCAGCAATTGATGACGGCGCGCAAGTCATCTTGCAGGGCAATTCTTCGGCCACGGCTGCGGTGCTGATCGAGGCCATCAACAAGCACAACGAGCGTGAACCCGGCAAACGCGTGCTGTTCCTGAACTACTCGGCGGTGGACCCGATCCTCACCAACGAAAAGTGCAGCTTCTGGCACTTCCGCTTTGATGCCCACGCCGACATGCGCATGGCCGCGTTGATGGAGGTGATGCGTGAGGACAAAGCCCTCAAGAGCGTGTACCTGATTGGCCAGGACTACAGCTTTGGCCAGGCCGTGCTGCGCGAGGCCAAGAAGCAGCTGGCCGCGCAGCGCCCCGACGTGGCGGTGGTGGGCGACGAGCTGCACCCGGTGGGCCGCGTCAAAGACTTTGCGCCTTACGCTGTCAAGATCAAGAGCAGCGGCGCGCAGGCGGTGGTCACCGGCAACTGGGGCAATGACCTGACCCTGCTGGTGAAAGCCGCCCGCGAGGTGGGCTACGAAGGCAGCTTCTACACCTTCTATGGCAACGCCCTGGGCGCGCCCGCCGCCATGGGTGATGCGGGCATTGGCAAGGTGGTGGCCGTGGCCGACTGGCTGCCCAATGTGCCGGGTGCGCAGAGCGAGGCGTTCTACCAGTCCTTCCGCGAACGCTTTCCCAAGCCGCAGGACGACTATGTGCACATGCGTATGCAGCTCATGATCGAGGCCCTGGCCCAGTCGATGGAGCGGGCCGGCTCCACCGATGTGGTGGCCGTGGCGCGGCAAATGGAGAAGGCCAGCGTGCAACTAGCGGGGCAGGGCGGCACCATGCGCGCTGCCGACCACCAGTTTCAGCAAGCCCTGGCCGTGGGTGTGATGGACAAGAAGGGCGCGCCGGGCGTCAAGTTTGATGTGGAAGGCTCAGGCTACGGCTTTCGCGTGGTGCGGCAGATTCCTGCGGCCAAGGCGCAGCAGCCGCACAGCTGCAACATGCAGCGGCCTTGATAGCGGTGGATCCCGGCAGCCGCCGGGCTCCGCCTTCGTGGCGTGTCAGCGGCTGGAGGCCAAAGTCGCGTTGCGTGCGGCGGCCACTTCGCGCCCCAGCTCGATCACCGCCATGGCGTAGTAGCTGGACCAGTTGTAGCGCGTGATGGCGTAGAAGTTTTCGGTGCCTGCCACGTAGGTGGGCGCATCGCCACCGTTTTCCAGTTCCACCAGGGCCAGCGGGCCAGCGTGTTGGGCGCCCGCCGCATCCAGCAAAGCGCCCTTGGCCTGCATGCTGGTGGCGCTGAAGGTGGGCAGGATGTCGGGGGCCAGCAATTCGTCCATCTTCACCGTGGCGGGGTCGAATTGCACGCTGTAATGCGTGGGCATGCCGGTGGTCCAGCCGTGGCCCTTGAAGTAGTTGGCCACGGAGCCGATGGCGTCCGTGGGGCTCCTGAACAAATCGATGCGGCTGTCGCCATCAAAGTCCACGGCAAACCGGGCCCAGCTGGAAGGCATGAACTGCCCCAGCCCCATTGCGCCCGCGTAGCTGCCGCGCACCTCGAACGGATCGATGTTGGTGCGGTTGGACAGGCTCAGCCACTGCTCCAGCTCGCGGCGGAAGAATTCGGTGCGCTCTTTGGCGCGCGGGTGAGCTGCCGGGAAGTCAAACGCCAGGGTGGCGAGCGCGTCCATCACGCGGAAGTTGCCCATCTGCTGGCCGTAGATGGTCTCTACCCCGATGATGCCGACGATGATCTCAGCGGGCACACCGTATTCCTGCTCGGCGCGAGCCAGGGCCTCGCGGTGTTCCTGCCAAAACCGCACGCCTGCGCGGATACGGATGGGATCGATGAAACGGCTGCGGTACACACGCCAGTTCTTGGCCGTGCCTTTGGCGGGCGGCAGCATGAGCTTGGGCACCGAGCCCAGAAAACGCGCCTGGCCCACCGCTTGGCGCACCCATTCGCGGTCCAGCCCCCGGCGCTCTGCCAGGTCGTCGGCAAACTGCATGGCATCGTCGCGCTGGGCATAGGGGGTGCTGCCCTGCACGGCGTTGCTGCGGCTCGCGCTTTGTGAGGGTTTTTGGGGCTTGGCGCTTGCAGGTATTGCGCAAGCAGCTATCAAAGCAGTAGCAAGAAAAACAGTTTTGAACATGCAGTCAGGTCACTGGCCTGGGGTGGGTTGGGGCCAAGAAAGGGTGTTGAATTCGCGCCGCAGCGTGCCCAGTTGCTGGGCCGGTTGCGGGGCATAGCGTACCTGCTCCAGCCGCAGCAGCCAGTCGTGGATGCGCTGCGCCTGGGCTTGTGTGATCGGTGCCGCCGCGCCACTGGCCGTGCCCCAATGGGCCTGTACGCGCTGCGCCATGGCGCGCGGGGGCAGATGATCGGGCAGTGGCAACCCGGCCGCTTCCAGCCGTTTGCGCGTGCGCCCCAGCAGGCGCAGCCACGGGTCATGCTGGCGGCGTTCCCACCAGGTCCACGTGGCGCCCCCCAGGGCGGCCACGCCCAGCAGCGATCCGAGGATCGTGGTCAGGTCTTGCCAGCTGGGCGATTCAAAACCCAGTTTTTTCAGCAAGTCCATCTGGCTGTTCTGGCTGTAGTTGAGCACCCACTGGTTCCAGCGGTTGTTCACGGCCTCCCATACCGCACGCATTTGCTGAAGTGCGTTTGCGCCGATGACGTTGCCCACGGCCGATGCAATCGCCCCCTGGGGAATGGGCAGGCGCTCAAAAGCACCCACGCGGCCAGGAGCTACCGCGCCCGTGGGGTCCACCCGCACCCAGCCGCGCTCTGCGATCCATACCTCTGCCCAGGCATGGGCATCGCTTTGGCGCACCGTCCAGTAGCCGTCCAGCGAGTTTTGCCCGCCGCCCTGGTAGCCGGTGACGATACGCGCAGGCACGTCCATGGCCCGCATCAGCACCACGAAAGCGGAGGCAATGTGTTCGCAAAAACCTTCTTTACGGTCAAACCAGAACTCATCGGCCGTGTGCTCGCCGTACACACCAGGCTCCAGCGTGTAGGTATAGCCGCCGGTGCGCAGGCGCGCCATGGCAGCTTCGACCAGGGCGGCTGTGTCGTCGCCCGCCAGGGCACGGTCGGCACGCATTTGCGCTGCCAGGGCCAGGGTGCGCGGGTTGAAGCCTGGCGGCAGGGCCGTGAACTCACGCAGCTGTCGCACGGATGCCGTGGGGCCGTGGCGGAATTCAGGGTAGCTTTCAGCCCGGTAGCGCATCACATCGGTGACCGGGCGGGTGGTCATCCACTGCAGATCCTGCGTCATGTAGGTGGGGTTGCCGGGCAGCTCCGGGGCCTGGGGGGTGGATTCCAGCACCATCAGCCAGGGGCGCTTGTGTGGCTCCAGTGTCACTTCATAGCGCAGCGCAGGGCCTTGCACCTTCAGGTTGGCAGGCAGGGCGGCACGCGCCGCCCAACTGCTGTCTTCACGAAACGGCTCGGCCCGCCATTCACGCCCATCAAACCCGGATAGCACGGGCCCGCGAAAGTAGAGGGAAGACGCGGGTGGAGTCGCTTGTGCAGGGTCGTCGAACTTGATACGAAACGCTATGGCATCGCTGAGCGCAAGCTCGGCAATCGTTCCCACTTGCATGAACCCCGACAGCCCAGTTCGGCCCACCATCTGATCACCCGGCACACCCCACAGCGGTGCCATGCGGGGGAACAGCACGAACAGCGCCGCCATGATGGGCGCCCCCAGCAGCGCCATGGTGAACGCGGTGCGAAACGCCTGTGCGAGGGGGGGCGGCCCACTGGCATGTGGGCGTTGACCAGCGCTGTGAGCATGCCCAGCAGTGCGAGCAGCATGGCCGCAGCGGTCAGCAGCGACTGCGAGTTGAAAAAGCTGCTGATCATGGTGAAAAAGCCCAGGAAGAAGATGACCAGCGCATCGCGACGGGCCCGCAATTCCAGGGTTTTCAGGGCCAAGAGGGCAATCACCAGCGTCACCCCTGCTTCGCGGCCCACAAACGTGCCGTGCGAAAAAACGGTGCCCGCCACCGCCAGAGGGGCCAGCAGGCCGGAACTGATCCAGCGGCTGGGCAGGGGGCGGCTGTGCCAGGCCAGCCACCCGCGCCACACCAGCACCCCAGCCGCGAGCAGCGTGGTCCACACCGGCAGGGTGGGAACTTGTGGTGCGATCACCCAGGCAATCACGACCAGCAAAAACAGCGTGTCACGCGCGTCGCGCGGCAATTGGGCCAGGGTTTGGCGCAGCGAGGCGCCGCTCTTGATGCTGGTTAGGCTGCTCATTTGGTCACCCCGCAAATGGCGTGGCCAATGGAGACAGGCGGTATGGTGCTATCAAAAGATGAGCTGCTTGCGCTTTTGCAGAGGGCGTTAGAGGCAGTTTTCATGCTTCACTCCAACCAATAAGCTGCGGGACATGGCGAATACTGTTCAGCACAGCGCCAACGCTTCCAGGCATTGCACGCGGTGGGGGGCACCGTTGGCAGGGGGGATTTCTCGCCCCGGCACACGCAGGCCGTAGTCCAGGCCCAGCCGGTCGGCTTGCAACACCCAAGCAGTGACGCGTGAGATGCGGGCTTCCAGGTCGGGCAACTGGGCATGGGCCACGTCCAGCCACAGTTCCTGCCGGTGGCTTTGTTGCGCGTCGCGGCTGACCAGATCGTCCGCCCCGCTGCCCAGGGATTTGGCGGCCTTTTTCCAGACCACGAGCTTGAGGGGATCCCCACGGCGGTAGGCCCGCACACCGTCAAACTCGCCGATGCCTTGGCTGGTGGCGTGGCCCTTGCCCGTGGCGCGGGGCTCTCCCACTGGCAGTGGCGGCGGGGTGGATTCGGGGGCCGGGTACACCAGCAGCTGGGCGGCCGGCCGCCAGTAGGTCCACACGCGGAAGGTGCCCAGCGGAAAGCGTGTCTCGGCCGTCAAGGTAGGCACGGGGTGCAGGCCTCGCCGCCGGGGTTGAAAGGCAATGTGCACCACGGCTTGCCCCTGTGCGGGCACATCTGTCCAGGCCCAGTGGTGGTCGGCGTGGGTGGATGGGTCATCGCCACCGTGCACGGCGATGCCAATGCCATACCGTGGGGTGGAGCGCTGGCTGGTGAGTTGCACCTCCAGCGCCGCGCTGCTGCCCATGAATTGCGGTTGGGGCTGCTTCAAATGCAGCGTCAGCCCGCGCAGCGTGGCGTGGCTGATGTGCATGCCAATCACGGCGCTGCCCGCCAGCATGAAGGTGAACAGGTAGCCCAGGTTGAGCTGGAAGTTGATGGAGGCAATGAGCAACACCACCAGCGTCACCGCCAGCATCCATCCCGGGCCGGTGGGCAGGATGTAGACGTTGCGCTGTGTCAGCTCCAGGGTGTCGGTGGGTTTGAGGCGCCCCTGCCACCACGCGCGAAAGCGCCGCCGCAGTGCGGCGGCGGGCGACCAGCGTGCCAGCCAGCCCGGTGCGGATGGGGGCGGGGCAGTGGAGGCCATCACGCGAGCGGAACCGCATCCACCATGGCGCGCACCTGCTCCACGGCGCCGCGTCCGGCGTCACCCACGGGTACCAGCCGGTGGGCAATGGTTTGGGGTAGCACGGCTTGCACGTCATCAGGTGCCACGTAGTCGCGCCCGCTGATCAGCGCCTGCGCCTTGGCCGCACGCATGAGCGCAATGCCTGCGCGCGGCGAGAGGCCCTGCAAAAACCACTTGCCCGAGCGGGTGGCATCCACCAGGTCCTGCACGTAATTCAGCAGGGCGTCTGACGTGTGCACCGACAGCACCTGGCGTTGCAGCTCGGCCAGTTCGTGCGGTGTGAGCAAGGCGGGCAGGGTGTCCACCATGTCGCGGCGGTCGGAGCCCGCCAGCAGCAGGCGCTCGGCAGCCCGGTCGGGGTAGCCGATGGAGATGCGCATCAAAAAACGATCCAGTTGCGATTCAGGCAGTGCAAAGGTGCCAAGCTGGTCTTGCGGGTTTTGCGTGGCAATCACAAAGAACGGGTGGGGCAGGGGGCGGGTGGCGCCTTCCACCGACACCTGCTTTTCTTCCATGGCCTCCAGCAGCGCGCTTTGCGTCTTGGGGCTGGCGCGGTTGATTTCATCGGCCAGCAGCACCTGCGCGAACACGGGGCCGGGATGGAACACGAAGGATTCCTTGCCGCGCTCATAGACAGACACGCCGGTGAGGTCGCTGGGCATCAGGTCGGCCGTGAATTGCACGCGCGAGAACTGCAGGCCAAAGGTGCGCGACAGCGCATGGGCCAGCGTGGTCTTGCCCACCCCCGGAACGTCCTCGATGAGCAAATGCCCCCCGGCCAATAGGCAAGCGACGCAGTCTTGTACCTGCGCCTTTTTCCCCACGATCACCGTGTTAAGCTGATCCAGAAGCGAGTTGATTTTGTGCTGTGCATCCATGGCGCAACGTTATCCGAAAAACTCTGAATCAATCGAGACACGGGGACAAGACTGTGAGCAAGACGGGCTATTTCACGCACAGGGATTGTTGGAAACACGAAATGGGCCCTGGCCACCCGGAATGCCCGGAGCGGCTGGATGCCATTGAAGACCGCTTGCTGGTCACCGGAGTGGGGGATGCGCTGGAGCGTTTTGAAGCCCCCGAAGCCGCCCTGGCCGACATTGAACTGGCTCACGACCGGATGTACGTGGCTGCGCTGCGGGGCATGTCAGATCGGCTGAATGAAGAACTGATGGCGGGCGGCCCCAATTACGCGCAGCTCGACACCGACACCTCCATCAACGCCCACACCTGGAAGGCCGCATTGCGCGCTGCGGGCGCCGCTCTGGCCGCCACCGATGCCGTGATGGCGGGCGAGCTGGAAAACGCCTTTTGTGCGGTGCGCCCCCCGGGCCACCATGCCACCCGCAGCAAGGCGATGGGTTTTTGCTTTTTCAACAACGTGGCGGTGGCTGCCAAATACGCGCTGCAGCGCTACAACCTGCACCGCGTGGCGGTGGTGGACTTTGATGTGCACCACGGTAATGGCACCGAGGACATCCTGGCGGGCGACTCGCGCGCCCTCATGGTCAGCATCTTCCAGCACCCTTTCTACCCTTACAGCGGCGACGTCGATCCGGCGCCCAACATGGTCAATGTGCCTGTGGCGGCGTACACCCGGGGCATGGACATCCGCGAAATCATCGAGATGATGTGGATTCCGAGGCTGGAGGCGTTCAAGCCCGAGATGATTTTCGTGAGCGCGGGCTTTGACGCCCACCGCGAGGACGACATGGGCCAGCTCGGGTTGACCGAGCAGGACTACACCTGGATCACCCAGCGCATCAAGGACATTGCCCGCCGCTATTCCAAGGGGCGCATTGTTTCTTGCCTGGAGGGTGGCTATGTCATGGGCCCGCTGGCCCGCAGCGTGGAAGCGCATCTGCGCGTGCTGGCTGATTTGTGACGTATTCCCCGGGGCGCAGCTGGTGTTGCATCCCGGGTCGCCTTGCGGTGAGCCGCCCTACTGCGGCGGCTTGGCCGATGAAAGCAAGACATGACAACAACGACTTTGAACGATGTACTCCAGGTCACCCGTGATGCGCGCGGCGTGGTCACCCTGACTCTGAACGACCCTGCCCGCTTCAACGCCTTGGGCGGTGAGATGCTCTCGGCGTTGCAGCAGGCGCTGGATGACGTGGCGCGGGACGACACTGCGCGCGTGGTGGTGCTGGCTGGCTCTGGCAAGGCCTTTTGTGCGGGGCATAACCTCAAGGACATGGCCGCCAACCCCGATCTGGCTTACTACCAAAAGCTGTTTGCACAGTGCAGCCGCATGATGTTGGCCATCCACAAGCTGCCCGTGCCCGTCATCGCGCGCGTGCACGGCATGGCGACGGCGGCGGGTTGTCAGCTGGTGGCCCAGTGCGACCTGGCAGTGGCGGCCGAAGAGGCCAGCTTCGCCACCAGTGGCATCCACTACGGTCTGTTTTGCGCCACGCCCAGTGTGCCGCTGGTGCGCAACGTGCCGGCCAAGCGCGCCATGGAAATGCTGCTCACCGGTGATTTCATTGACGCACGCACCGCTTTGGCACAGGGCTTGGTCAACCGGGTGGTGGCTGCCGACGCGCTGGATGCCGAGGTGGAAAAGCTTGTTCATTCCATCCTGGAAAAGCCCCGCACCGCAGTGGCCATGGGCAAGGCTCTTGTGTACCAGCAACGCGAGCTGGGGCTGGAAGCCGCCTACCAGCTGGCAGGCCAAACCATGGCCTGCAACATGATGGACGCTGCCGCCCAGGAGGGCGCCCGTGCATTCGCTGAAAAACGCACACCGGAGTGGAAGCGCTGATGGCGATGGATACAAGCGACTTTCTGCTGGATGACGTAGGCCAGTGGCTGGGGGCCTTTGCGTCCCCTACGGTGTTGATTGAATTGGCCAGCCTGCTGGTGTGTGTGGGGCTGGCCTGGGTGGTGGTGGCAGGGCTGCGACGTGGGTTGCACCATGAAGGGCACCGTTCCATCCTGTTTGGCCACCGGGTGATAGACGGTGCCTTGTTCCCCATCGTGTTGCTGGCGTCTGGCTATGTGGCGCGTACCCTGTTGATCAAGTGGGTGCCGCTGGCCGTGTTCAAGGTGGCGATTCCGGTGCTGGTCTCGCTCGTGGTCATCCGCATCGGCGCCAAAGTGCTGCAGGTGGCCTTTCCCCAGTCGGCCTGGGTCAAGCCGATCGAGCGCTCGATTTCCTGGCTGGCATGGATGGCTATGGTGCTCTGGGTTACGGGCCTGCTGCCGCGGGTGCTGGGCGAGATGGAGCAGATCCACTGGAAGGTGGGCAACGTCACCCTGAGCCTGCGCACCATGGTGGAGGGGGCTTTGACGGCGGGCGCGGTGCTGCTGCTCACCCTGTGGGTGTCCGCTGCGATTGAGTCGCGGCTGCTGCGCTCGGCCACCGGCGCCGAGTTGTCGCTGCGCAAGGCCATCAGCAATGCGCTGCGGGCCCTGATGGTGTTCTTCGGCCTCATCATCTCGATGTCTGCCGTGGGCATCGACCTCACGGCCTTGTCGGTGCTGGGCGGTGCGGTGGGGGTGGGGATTGGTCTGGGCTTGCAGAAGCTGGCCGCCAACTATGTCAGCGGCTTTGTGATCTTGACCGAGCGCAGCATGCGCATTGGCGACAACGTGCGGGTGGATAACTTTGAGGGCCGCATCACCAACATCAACGCGCGGTACACGGTGGTGCGTTCTTCTGCCGGAAGCGAATCGATCGTGCCCAATGAAATGATGATCACCCAGCGCGTGGAAAACCTGTCGCTGGCCGACCCACGGGTGTGGCTTTCCACGGTGGTGAGTGTGGCTTACGACAGTGATGTGGACTTGGTGATCCGTCTGCTCACCGAGTCTGCCCTGGCCAGCAGCCGCGTGCTGCGCGATCCAGCCCCCTCGGCGGCGCTGTCGGCCTTTGGTGCGGATGGTCTGGAGTTCACGGTCGGCTTCTGGATTGCCGACCCCGAAAACGGCACCTTGGGTCTGCGCTCAGACATCAACCGCGCCATTTTGGCGGCGCTGCGGGCGCACAAGATCGACATTCCATTTCCGCAGCGGGTCATGCATGTGCAAGTGGACGGCGGCCTGCCTGCGGCGGGCCCCTCCGTTGCGGATTTGGCGGGCGTTGCCATGTCGGGCGAACGGGGGCAATGACCCCGCCGCGCGCAGGGGGCCGAAAACTTTTGCGGTGTGGCCGGTTTGCTGGCCTATAATCCAGAAAAGCACGGTCGTTCGTTTTTGAGATATGCTGCATTGGTGCGTACTTTTTGACAGGTTCGCTGCAGTGCGACATAGAATGTTCCGGTTTACGTAAACGTCAATTCAACCAACTCTCTAGGAGCCGCAGCAATGAAGGTTTTGGTCCCTGTCAAGCGCGTGGTGGACTACAACGTGAAGGTCCGCGTGAAGTCGGACAACACAG
>NZ_JAEFCH010000060.1:0-10328 GCF_016406015.1 Acidovorax sp. IB03
GCTGGATGAAATCACAGTATCAATGGGGCTGCTGGAGCTAAATAGATACCCCTTACAAATGCACAGTATTCGCCAGGGCCTGGAAATACTGCGCCGAGTCGATCTCGTCGGCCCTGCAAAATTCATCTCGCGGCGCCGACGAGAAGCGCCGGACGTGTAAGAGTAGCGAGTCGACTCGCCGACGCTGCGAGCGCTGACAGCAGCCAAAGCGAGCGCAAAAAGGCTGGAGCAATGCCCCGCCGGGCGATGGCACGCAGCAGCCAGCGGATGTCGAAGCCGGCTGCGCACAACACCGCATGCAGCGCGTCACCCTCAGCGCCCTTGAGCCAGCAGCGCTTCATGCCGTGATCGTGCTTGGCATGCCCGATGGCCGGCTCGACCGCCTGACGCCGCTTCAGCCAGCGCCGCTGGCTGCGCGTGAGCGAGCGGCTCTTGCCGCGATGGATCAATGTCACCCCGCCAATGTCGGCATCCGCCCCCCGGTAGCCCAGGTCGACGATGGCCGTGTGCGGCTTGACGCCCAGCTCCTGCAGCAAGACGGTGGTCTGCTCCAGTTGCTCGGCCAGCGTGTGGCCGTCGTAGGGGTTGCCCGGCAGGCTGCGCGCACCGACCATCAAGCCCTGCCTGGCCGTGACGGCCACGCTGACCTTCACGCCGAACTCGTAGGGCTGGCGGGCCTTGCCCTTGCCGATGCACTCGACCTCCGGCGCATGCAGCGCGTACAGCTTGTGCTTGTCCTTGGGGCGCTGCGAGCGGATGCGCTCGGCGCGCTCCAGCCATGGCTGCAGCCGATCACGCACGTCTTGCGGCGCCTCCAGCAGGCGGCGTTGCACGTCGCGCAGCACGCGCCCGAGCACGGTGCGCTGGCGCTTGAGCACCCGGCGCAGCCGCTTGAACTGCTTGGCGTGCGCATAGCCGCCGGCACGCCGGCGCAGGCTGCGGCCCTCGCGCTCGAAGGTCTGCTTCAGCCGCAGCCCGGCGCGCTGCGCCAGTTGCACCACCTTGGCCCGCGCCACTTCCAGCAGCCGACTGTCGGTGGGATAGGCCACCGCCTTCTCCTGCACCGTGGTGTCCACGATCACACGCTGCAGTTCGCTCTTGCGCACCGCCTGCATCTGCACGGCCGCCTCGATCGTCTTGGCCAGCAACTCCTCCACGCCGGCCTCGCCCAGCACCCGCCTGAAGCGCCCGATCTGCGTGGCATCGCACGGCAGGCGTGGCTCGTAGTACTCCTGCCCGCTGAAGAACTGCCACACCACGTTCTCGGCCCAGCGCTCGACCACGGCCTCGTCGCTCAGGCCATAGGCATGCTTCAGGTACAGCAGCGACACCATCAATTGGATCGCCAGGCGCGGGCGCCCCGCGGCGCTCACGCCTGCGCCGACCACCTGCAGCGTGGGGCCGAACAGGTCTGCACCTTCGATGCTGCGCCCGCGCCGGTCCTTGCGCGCCAGCAGCGGCGCCACGCTCGCTTCGATCTGCTGCCACGGCATGCGTGTGGCCAGCACCGCCAGCGGGTGGCGCAGGTCGATCATCTGGTCCAGTCGGGCGCGGAAAAAGTCCGGCGTGCTCATCGAAATCCCTCTCCAAACTCCCAGAAATTCGCATCGAGCCGATTCATCTTCGGGAGTTCCAACCCCGCAACATCACCTCACCAACTCAGTGTCCATGCGGCTTCAGGGCGTTTTGCAGGGCCGACGATCTCGCCCCAGGCGCCGCCGATGCCCTCGACCACGCGGGCGTTGTTGCTCATGTTCTGCGCCTTGAACGGCGCCACCTTCAGGCCCCGGTTGCTGTAGTAGCGGCACAGCGCGGTGGTGAGCCAGCTTTTGCCGGCGCCACTGGTGGTGCCAAGCACCATGACGCAGCGGGCCGGGCGCGTATTTGCGGTGACGTGAGTGATTTTTGCCATGGGCGCAACGATACCCGTTACACCCGAGGCGTCGCGCTATCAGCGCACGCAATGGTTTCGCGGCTCATGCGTGAAGGCGACGCATTTTGTCGCAGCACTGAAGAGAATGGTTGCCGCACTCCTCTTCCACACAAGCGCCAGCCCAGTCCAGGCAGGGCCCAGCAGAAACGGAGCAAACCATGTGGCTACTGATTGACGACGTTCGCGACCTTAACGCCGACGCCATTGCCCGCACGCCCGAAGCGGGGCTTGCGTGTGACCCTCACCCAGCACCGCGCCGTCCGCACCGGTGATGACACAACCCACCCGGGGTTTGGGCGGCGTCAGAAACAGGGCGCGCTCGGCCAACTCCAGGGCGCGAGCCAACACTTCAGCGCCAGCAGTTGGCCACGGTATCGGCCCCGGAGACCGCCTTGACACCCTGATGATTGAGGGAAAGCGTCGCGCATCGGGTATCGCCGGTCTGGGGCCCTTGGGGTGCGGCCTCGATGGTGAAAGTCGAGGCGGTCGGTTGGCCGCTGGCGAAGGCGAACTGATAAATCCCGGCGAGTTCGTTCGCGCACGCCGGGGTCGGCAGCGTGTTGGGCGTGCTGTAGCTCATGGAGGTGCTGTAGCGCCGCTCCATGTGCTGGGCCATCTCTTGCAGACATGCCGCGGCGTTGGCGCGCCGGGTTCGCTGGATGTGACTTTGGTAGCTCGGATACGCGATCGCAGTGATGATCGCGACAATCGCCAACACGATCATCAACTCGATCAGCGTGAAGCCCTTCAGGCGACGAGGCGCCATTAACGAACGTGTCATGTCTTCAGTCCCTGATGATTTCGCGCCAAGAAACGCGTCCTTTGAAACTCGCAGACCCCAGCCCGACGATGTGTTTGATCAAAGCGCCCGAAGTGGAACTGGTACCAGAGCCGCCCACGAAGATCAAGACGCGGGAGCCGGCTGCTTGATATCATGGCTCGATTCCGGCTGGCTTTAAGGGGCGAGGGGTGATGCGGTGACGACTTCATCGAGGACGAGCATTTTTAACCGGCCATCGCGGCTAGACTGAAAGGACAGGGGTCGGCCCCGGAACTTGGCGAGGCGTCCCGCCAGGTCACTCAGCTGCCCTGCGGGCAGTTGCAGCTTGCGCATTCCCTGTCCGGAAATGACGATGACCTGCGTGGCGACGGGGTCGATGCGGTAGGAGCGCCCCTGGATGTTGAGCCTCATGGTAGCCGGGTCGAAGTCGTTCAGGTTTCCTCCCTCCTCGAGCAGGAGAGGCCGCGGGCGTTCCGGCTCTTCGGCCTGGACGCAGGGTAGGGCCAGCAGAGAAAGCGCCCCTACAAAGGCCGCAAGTTTCGTGATCGGTGAAGACTTCATTTGGATGAACTCCATAAACATCAATCAATGATGATCTCGCGCCAACTAACACGTCCTTTGAATGTGCTGCCAAGATTGATTCGCACGCGTCCAAGATTACCGGTTGAGCCTGAAACGAAGCACTGGTTACCGATGCACATCGGATCAGTGGGCATGCCCACGCGCAGGTCGATCGAGGCGATGGAATCGCCGCTGCGTTGATCGGCGGTGTTGAATACCCCGTCGTCGTTGACATCGAAAAAGATGAAATCAAGGTTTGCGCCCGTGAAGGGGTCGATGGCATTGAGGTAGCCGCGTCCGCCTGGGGTGCAGGTATCTCCTTCCGGGATGCGGCTGCTGGCCATCAAGACGGGTTTGATGGCTTGCAAGAAGGTTTGCGTGCCGATCATGCGTTCACCTTCGGCGACGTTGTTGGTCAAAAGGTCCGCATACCAGCCCTGCTTACCCGCCATGTCGTTGGCGCTGGCTTTCGAGAAGGTACGGACCAGTTTGCCGCTCTGCGTTGTTGCCATGCCGATCGTACGTTGGCGCAACTGGGAGCGCCCGCCAATTGGCGATCCTTCATCGATCAGCCCGTACCAGCTCTGCACGCTCTTGTCATTGGGGTCAGCGTTGGTCAAATACCGCCCGGTGCCGAAGAAGACGAATGTCTTGCCAAAATGCGGGTCGCCTGCCTTGGTGTTCTTGATCGCCAAGGGTGGGCCGCTGATCGGTTGGCGCTGACCGCTGCCATTCTTGGCCACGAACAACGGCTGGCCGCTCAGGGCGAGGCTGCGGTTGGTAAGATCGAATTTCCACAAATTGCCCAGCTGGTCGCCAGCATAGGCAACATCCATGTCTCCATCGCCATCCACATCGTAGACCGCCGGACTGGACAGGCCGTTACTTTGCGTGGATGAGCCCGCGCCTGTATCGATCTTGGCGTCGATGGCGCCCGTCGCCGGGTCGATGATGTAAAGCACGGCCCGCTCGTTGCTGCTGTTGACGCCGTTGCCGGTGATGACGCGCCAGCCCAGGCCATCCACCTTGGCGATGACCGGTTTGCCGAGAATGAAGCCCATGTCGAGGTCGCCAGCATCAACGGTGCGATCCCAGAGCACGTCTGTTTTCTGGAAGCTGCCAGGGTTGGTGACATCCAGCCCGAACAGACCCTTGCCGCCGCGCCCCAAAGTCGCCACCAGGTAAGCATGGCCGCCTGTCTTGGTGGGGTCGCTGACGGCAATCTCGCCATCCACGAAATACCTGTGGCCATAGTTCGGGTCGGAAAGCTGCTTCAGATAGGGGTAAGCCCCCAGGGGAACATAGGCAAAACGTTCTACCCCGGTGCTGGCGTCGAAGGCGTGCAACATGCCGTCGTTGGCCCCCACGAACAGGGTATCCGTGGCCTTGACGTAGGCCGGGGACGAATCGACGATGTCGCCCAGTCGCCCTTCGCGGTTACGGAAGCTGCCCCCATGGTTCTGCTCCTGGCTCTGGTTGCCGCGCAGATAGTCGAGCACGGCCGGTGACGTCAGTTGGGTCTGCTGCGTACTGTCCAGCTGGCTCCAGGTGAATTCGATCTTCGTCCCGCCGGGGGTCATCGAGAAGATGTTGCGAAGGTTGGCGGCGGGCAGCAGGCTGGCGGCGTTCCAGCTCGGCGTGGGGGCTATACCAGTCGGCGTGACCGCATAGGCCAAAAGCTCGCCGGTCCACACGCCGGACTTGTAGCGGGCCTGATACAACATGCTGTCGGTATCGATCTTGGTGCTGTTCCCGGCCACGTTGGACGCTGCTGCAACCCGGTTTGAGATGGAGCCGAGCGTTTTCTTCAGGCCCTCGGCAAATTCCTGCGGGTCTTGCGCCGCGACGAATTCCCCATGGCCATTGACCGTGGCATGCCAGAGGTCGTCCGACTTGGCGGCATTGGAGCTGGTCGGCTCGGGCCAGCTCTTTGCACCGGAGGTCAAGGCGGGCAGGTCGGTCTGGGGGTCGAGGCTGCCGTTCACCCCCAGGGAGAGGGCATAGGTGGTCATGTGCTGCCAGAAGGCCGGGTCGGCCGTGGTGGTTGCCACATCGTTGTTGAGGTCGGTGCGCAGGTCACGCTTCCAGTATTTCATGGCGACGTCGGCGAGGGTGTCGCTCCAGTCATCCTTGAAGGGCCGGCTGGCCGTGTATTGATAGGTGGTATGACCGTCGGCATGGGTGATGATGCTGCCATTGGTGTTGTCCTGGTTGCCCACCGACCCGCCGTTGATGTTGTCATCGTCCCAGTAGCCATCCGTGGTCAGGATGGCGAAGTTCTGGCGGCAGGAGAGTGCGGGATCGGGGCGGAAATAATCGGGGTTGGTCTCGATCTGCTTGCCGATGGCATCCAAGCCCGAGCGCAGAGGGGTACCGGACGTGTCGATCGGCGTCTGGAACAGGCGGGTGTAGAAGTCCTGCCGCTCGGCGGCGTTGAAGCCATTGTTGTTGGGCGGGGGGTGTTTCCAGCCGGTTTGGTGGATGGTGGCGAAGCCGACGCGGTAATTGTCGCCGAGGGTGCTGAAGGCAAGGCTTGTACCCGCGCGCACGCCGAGGATCCGGGAGCGGTAGTAGGTAAACCAGTTGGCGTAGTTCTGGAGCTCTGCCGCGACGCTCCGGCCCCAGGGCAGCGTGGAGACAAGCGTTTCCGTAGCTATTCCTTGGGCCAAGTCCCACTTATACATATTGCCATTGCGATATTGGTAGCGGATGTAACTGGTCTTTTGAAGCTTGTTTCCCGTACCCTTGTAGACGTAGTAGGTGACGGGCGAAAAGGTGTGCGTTGTCCAACTGCCATTGTTCCAGTAAGCCGATCGGGTTTGTTCTGCCGTGAGGTCGAGGCTGCCCCGGCCTGGCTCATAGGGGTTGAAATAGGCATTGGATGGCGACGCGTTGGGGTAGCTCGTGCCATCCGGCTTGGCCCACGGAACGTAGTTTTGTTGCGGGTTGTAATAGACGACGTTGACCGTCGATGAGCGCAAATAGACAGCCTCGTCCGTGTCTGTGTCAAATTTCATGACGTAATAGGGGTACATGCTTCCGCCATAGACGTGGGCGCCCCCATAACCCATTCCCTGCCCTTCGCCCGCAGGGGGGAACATGTAATAGGCGTAAAGATAGTTTTCCGGCATGATCTCCCATTGCATGCTGCCAGAGTCATCCAGCATATAGAACAGGTTGGGCGCAACCGCCGAGCCCGTCTGGAGGGGGACGGCGGGGATGCTCAGGGCGCTGTGGGCAACAATGGGAGAGTGGCTCAGGCTGAGGGCCAAGACGAGGGGGAAGAGGCGGAATTTCATGATGTGGCTCCTTCAATTTGCCAGGAAAACCGACTGCAGCATAATGCTCGCGCGTCCCGGTCCCGGATTGCTGCGCGCCGTGATGCGGTAGTTCGAGCAATTCCTGGGGCTGTCGATATCCCGTGGCGTGCACGGAAAGTCATTGCCGAGGTATTCGACGAAATACTGGGGCGTGCCCGCGACGTCGTTGATTTTGGGGGCATTGACCCGAAGGCCGAAGCCCGGATCGAGCCAGCGAGACATAATTCGGTGATCTTTATCTGGCGCCAGCATCACCATCGGTTTGACGCTTTGCTGCACCGACAAGGGGATATTGGGAATGGTGACCGCTTGCGAGGCCAGCGCATGAGTCGCTGTCAACGCGAACAAGCCGTGGCGAACCGAGACACCGGATGACGGAAAGGCGTACATGGTGGACTCCGCAAAGATGATCCGATCGAACGGGCGGTTTGGCCGGGCTCAGGGACCGGTCGCATAGACGGACTGCAGCATGACCTGCGCACGTCCCGCCTCACCAACGCGCGCCGTCACCCGGTACCGCAGGCAGTTACAGGGCTGTGAGCTGCAGTCCGGGTTGGTGCTGCAAGGGAATGTGTCGCCGAGGTACTCGACGAAGTAGGTGGGCGTGACCGTCAAGCTGCCAGAACTGACCGCCGTCGCGGCCACCCAGCCGGTAAAGCTGCTGTCGAGCCACCTGGGTGTATCCGTAGCCGCAGGGGCGGCGCATACACGGACCGTATCGGGCGACACGGTGAAATCGCTGCAGCCGCTCGTCGGCTGCGGCTTGATGGTTTCAACCAGCGCTTCTGCTTGTCGAAGTGCCGCTTCCGCGCCCTGCAGGGCCAGGGCGCGGTCGTAGGTGTAACCGGCCATGCGCTCGTCGCCGGAAATGTTGCGCACGACCAAGAGGCCAAAAAGCGTCATGACCACCAAAAGGATGAGGCCGATGACCAATGCGACACCACGCTGGGCGCGCGGGCGGTGGAGGGGGCGCGGGAAGCTCATACAGGTTTAAATTTCACGGTTGCGGATCGACCCCAGAATCACGAAGGTGCGCGTGAGCGGGACGTTACCTTCGCCGACCGCTTCGGTGCTGCGCAGGGTCAGTTTCACCCGCGCGGCGACGACCTCTGCAGTCGTGCTCGTCCATCCGCCGGTAAAGGCCGACGCTGCGACCCAATCCGTCGCAAGCACGTTGTCGTTGTCGCGATTGCGGGTGAGGTAATCGATCTGCATGTTCTCGACATCGGGCACCATTTCCTGCACGTCGTTTTCGACGGCGCCAGTTGAACTGTTGAGTTTGATACCCACGCGGTAGAGCGACTTGGTGCCCCGGGCGTTGTGACCGATGTACCAGAAGGCTGGGTCCCAGCGGGTGAGTTGCGCCCCGGCATCAAAAGTGCGCGGGGTGGTCGTTGCGCAGGCTGCATCGGCGCTGCCGAGATTCATGCTGCAGTTGTAGGTGCCTGTGCCGTAGTCGTACTCGCCAAGGCTGACGCTGGCAGCGCCGATTTGCAGGAGTGCGGCGCTTTTGCCATCGCACACCAGCGCGGGGCGCGAGTCGTAGCGCGACTTGACCGCGGTGGAAATGACGCTGGCATCCGTAAAGCTGTTCTCAGCCGGGTCATGGCTGGCCAGGCGACGAAGGTCGGCCTCGTCCGAGGAGGGACGAAGAATCAGCAGCGCGTCGGTGCCACCGACACGGTCTGCTGTGCTCGCGCCAAATCCCTTGATCGCTGTGGAGTTCTGACCATCGTCGAAGCCGCGCACCATGCCGTCGTAGGTGCTGGCCCACCAAGGTACCGAGCCGCCGCTGCCGCGAAGCACGTTGGCCGACAGTGTGGAGCCACAGGGCACCATGCCTGCCTCGCGGATTTCACGGCTGAACATTTCAATGGCAAACCGGGCATTCTCATGCACGCGAGAGAGGTTCTGGTTCACGCGCAAGGTTTGGCCGCTGGTCAGGAACACATTGATCACGCCGCCAATGAGCACAAGGCCCAGAAGCAGGGCCACCATGAGCTCCACCATCGTGAAACCACGCTGGCTGCCTCTCGCCGCGGGACAGCCGATCGGTTGGGTACGCACGGTATTCATACGCGGGAGCTCAAAACGACCGACTGCGCCGACAGGCCGCCAGCGCGGCTGTCGTCCCACAAGATCGTGACGGTGCAGTTGTAGGCGTCGCACTGCACACGAACGCAGGTACTGGCATCGTCCGGCCGTCCCATGGTTTGCTTGACCAGCGTCAGCCACTGCTTGCGTGCATTGTCAGCGAGCGTGGTCGGTGAAGTGCCGAAGGCATTGGGATTGCAGATGGCGCTGGAGCCGGTGTTGTAGTCGCCACCGCGGGCATGCTCGCGATCGACTCGCAGCACATCGAGCATGTACTGCGCATGAAAGGTCGCCTGGGTGCGCTGCTCGGCAGAGATGCTGCCCTTGACCGCACGGGCCTGGAGTGCGGCCATCCCCAGAAAGCCGAAACTCAGAATGAGCACGGCGACGAGGATTTCAATGAGCGTTGCACCGGCTTGTCCGCGAATCGCTCGACGAGGACCTTGCGGACGCTGGCTTGGTGGATGGAGCGTCATGTTCGGCAAGCCGAAGAGGGGGGCGCACTGCAACTCGCAGAGACGCCGGTTGGGGTGGTCAAAACGGCGCGCCCCGTGCTGGAAATGCACAGATCGCGCGCCCGCTGGTCGTCATTGAGTGCTGCCGATGGGCTGCAAATACGGATTTTCCCGGCCAGAAACGCTCCGGTCATGGTTTTGGATCGCCCGTCTGCCGCATAGGAAACATAATTTGCCAGGTCACCATTGCCCAGAATCCTGACGCCGTTGAACGCGCCGACCTGGAAGGTGACGGTTTCGCCAGAATCGACGCTTGGTGTGGCAGCCGTGCGCGTCGGATCGATGAAGGTGATCCACCCGGTTTCCCAGCCCGCGCTGCCCGTGTCGCAGGTGGCGCCGTTGCTGCTTTTGCAAACCGTGACGCGCTGCCCGAGACGGATGGCTTCGGTACGCGCTCTCGCAGTCGCCAGCAACAGCTCATTGGACGCCTCCGAGAGTCGCGCCGCAGCGATCTGGCGTTGAAAACTGGGAACCGCCAGCGTGGCAAGAATGGCGAGCACACTGAGCGTGACCATGAGCTCGATGAGCGTCAGACCACGGTCAATGCGTATGGAATCGGAATGGATAGACATGGGGATGGTCCATTGACCATTTCAGTGTAGATGCGCGAACGCGGCACTCCAACGCCTTTTGTCGCCCAGCGACAGCCGCTCGTCGGCGGCGCGCAGCCGCGGTGAGCTTGTCCTTACTTGCGCACCTCGTCCACCAGCGCCCGGAAGTCGTCCACGTCCTCGAAGCTGCGGTAGACGCTGGCGAAGCGCACGTAGGCGACTTTGTCGAGCTTCTTGAGCTCGCGCATGACGAGTTCGCCCAGGCGGGCGGAGGGGGTTTCGCGGGCGCCGGAGGCGAGCAGCTTTTCCTCGATGCGCTCGATGGCCGCGTCAACCTGCTCGGTGCTGACCGGGCGTTTGCGCAACGCCAGCATGAGCGAGCCGCGCAGCTTGGCGCGGTCGTAGTCGGTGCGGCGGCCGTCCTTCTTGACGATGGCGGGGAAGCTGACGTCGGGCCGCTCGTAGGTGGTGAAGCGCTTGCCGCAGTGCGCGCACTGGCGGCGGCGGATGAAGTCCCCGTACGGATAGGAAATTCAACCGCATGAGGCCAAGTATGGCACGAGTTTTGGGCCT